>CAZBBC010000134.1:0-12674 GCA_964489835.1 uncultured Calditrichota bacterium | reverse complement strand
TTTTATATATTCTAATTTAAACGGCCAGAGGCCGTCGCTCGCCCGAAGGGCGAGCACTAGGAACTCTGTGGTTAATAAATAGATCGGGTTGAAGACTTTTAAAAAATTTACATCAACTATGAGTAACCATTTATAATAAAAGGAGGCTTCTGTGAGATTTATTTTATTGTTCCTAACATTCTTTTCTTCTTTTGCTGTCCAGGTATTTTCTGGAGATACATCTATCTCATTCGAAAATTTTTTCAGTGTTGATCGGCTGGGTACACCGGTTGTTTCACCTGATGGCAAGCTTGTCGCCTTTACAGTAAAGAAGGCTAATATTTCCGAGAATAGTTACTTAACCCAGATTTGGATGATTGGACAGAATGGCGAAAATCTTCGTCAACTAACCACTGATTCACTCTCAAGCGTCAATCCTGTTTTCTCTCCGGATAGTAAATTTATATATTATTTAACCCCGCGTTCCGGCAGTATGCAGATATGGCAATTACCGGTTGACGGAGGAGAGGCCAAACAAATAACAAAACTCTACGACGGTGTTGAGGAATTTGTTATTTCACCTACAAATGACCATTTATTAATGGTACGAAAAGTACCACCGGAATGCAAAACGGAAGACTGTATCAAGGAAAAGGGTAAAGATAAAAATATGAGCATCGTTAAGGCGCGAATTATTGACCGCCTGATGTATCGCCATTGGAACGAATGGATGGAAGGTAAGTATTCTCACCTTTTTCTTATTTCGACTAACGGTACGAATGCAATGGATATAACTCCCGGCACATATCATGCACCACCCCTCGCTTTAGGCAGCAGCCATGATTATTCTTTTTCTCCCGATGGAACAGAAATTTGTTATGTCTCTAATCATGAGGAAGAGATTGCCATTAGTACCAACAATGACTTGTTCGTATACTCTTTGAAAAAGGAAACAACCCAAAAAATCAGTACCAGTATGGGGAACGACAACAATCCGCAATATTCTCCGGACGGGAAATATATTGCCTATTCTTCTATGGAAAGGGCCGGGTTTGAGGCCGATCGGCAACGGTTGACGATTTATAACCGAACCAATCAAAAAACAACCGAACTGACCGCCGGATTTATGCTTTCCATTGGAGATATTCTCTGGTCACCGGACAGTAAGAGCATCTATTTTACAACAGAAGAGAAAGGAAATATTTCTGTTTATCATATTGCTTTGGAGACAAAAAGAATAGTACCTGTTTTTAAAGGGCACTATGTCAAGGGAATAAAGTTTATAGATAACAACACACTCATATTCTCCAAACAGAGCAGTCGCATGCCTTATGAGATCTATACCTATGACCTGGATAAAAAGAAACTGCATCCCTTGACTCATTTTAACAATGACCACCTGGCGAAGTTTTCACTACCCGGTTTTGAGGAATTCTGGTTTAGGGGGGCTCAGGGAGATAGTATTCACGGATTTATCATGAAGCCGCCGCAGTATGAAGCAGGAAAAAAGTATCCGGCCGTTCATTTGATCCATGGCGGGCCACAGGGTATGTGGAGCAATGATTGGCATTATCGTTGGAATTATCAGATGTTTGCCTCTCCCGGTTATGTGGTTTACTATATCAATTTTCATGGCAGTACCGGATACGGTCAAAAATTTACCGACAGCATCTCCAGACACTGGGGCGACCTGCCCTATGAAGACCTTGTAATAGGAACCGAATATGTCCTTAAAAATTATGATTATATCGATTCTGACCGTCTGGCGGCTGCCGGTGCATCCTATGGTGGATTTATGGTCAACTGGATTGCCGGGCATGAAAATCCCTATCAATGCCTGATCTCTCACGATGGCACCTATGACCAGAAGAGCATGTGGGGATCAACGGAAGAGCTATGGTTCCCGGAATGGGAAATGGGTGGCACGCCCTGGCAAGAGGGGACAGATTATGATAAATGGTCCCCTGCTCGTCTGGCCGCTAATTTCAAAACGCCGACTCTGATCATTCACGGCGAACATGATTACCGTCTGCCCTATACCCAGGGTTTACAATATTTCTCAGCTTTGCAACGACAAAAGGTCCCGTCCCGGCTGTTGTTTTTTCCTGATGAAGATCATTGGGTGCAAAAACCGCAGAATGCGCAATTATGGTGGAAGACGGTTCACGAGTGGTTGGAGAAATATTTGAAAGATTAATTAAGCAAAGTCATTTATTAATAAAAGGATTATTTTAGACCACGGTCTTCAATGATCCATGTAATATAATCCATAATTTTTTGGGAGACTTTTGTTAACTGATTTAGTTCAGAATTTTTAATTTTACCTGATTTAAAATCCTTGTTGCTCTTTAATAAAATTTCTCTGAGTTCTATCAGATTGTCGGGTATATTGTGTTTAAATTTAAATTGCCTGGCCAATTGTTTTTTCTGATAAATATACATGTAAAAAGCGGCAAATTTTGGAGCAATAAACAATTTTGTCTCGATCCAATTATCATACTCTCCTTCATCCATCTGGTCTTTTGATAAATAAAGGATTTCTCCGATCTGAGCCACCTTGTCCCAGTTAAACAGATCATACTCAATCTCTTTGTGCAGGCTTATGATAAGTTCATCTTCCTTTTGATCACTTTCAAATCCACTGATCATGTTTCTTGTTTTCCTTATGCTTATTGATCAATTTCACATCCTGTGACAAAGTCCATACTGGTTAATATGAAAAGGGTTGGGACTGTGTCCTGATTAATATTCGGTTCAATGGTTAACTTCATTCATTATAATTGAAAGCAATAAATGTAATGGCAGGAATTATTAAAAGAATATAATAAAAATAGGATTAAAAGAGAATAAAATACTATACATAATTTTCAGGATAAAAATATTGTCGTCCTACCCTATGGGAAATGTCGCCTTCCAGTAAATATATCGGGATTAAATCCCAAATAATTCCAAAATTACAAGTTCCTAATTCCGAGTTCCAAATTTTTCTTCCTTTCTACTTTATCAACAGTATCTTTGTACGCTTTGTGCAAACTTTGTATCTTTGTGCTTTACCCTGTTGGATATGATTTCTTGCCTGATATATCCTTAAAAGAGATGAATAACGATCTAACGGCGTAAAATATTATATTTATCGCAAAATCTTTGGAAGATAATCAGGTGATGAAGCGTTATCAAAGAATAAGAAAGGACGCAAAATGAAAATTAATACAATCATACTGGGGGCAACAGGGATGGTCGGGGAAGGTGTGCTGCATGAATGCCTTAAACATCCCCAGGTAAAATCCGTTTTAGTCATTAATCGCCGACCTTGTGGCATTGAACATGAAAAATTAACGGAGATAATCCATCAGGATTTCCAGGATTTTTCATTGATAGAGAATCAACTGGTCGGTTATAATGCTTGTTATTTTTGTATGGGAGTCTCTTCACTGGGAATGAAGGAAGATAAATACCGGCGTATTACCTATGACCTGACCATACAGGTAGCCGAGACATTGGTGAAACTTAATCCACCGATGACCTTTTGTTATGTGTCCGGTGTGGGTACTGACAATACTGAAAAAGGACGAACCATGTGGGCCCGTGTGAAAGGCAAAACGGAAAACGATCTTTTAAAATTGCCATTTAAGGCGGCATATATGTTTCGGCCGGGATACATCCAGCCAACAAAAGGCTTGAAAAACAGCTATACGATTTATAAAGTATTGAGTCCTTTTTATCCGCTATGGAAAATACTTTTTCCTAAATATGTATGTACACTGGAAGAGGTTGGACTGGCAATGATTACTGTCGTTTTATCCGGATCGGATTTAAAAGTTTTGGAGTGTAAAGATATCAGATTTCTGGGGCAAAAAGAATAATTTATGAGTGGTTTACCTTAATTGTATCCTACTGAAATTATTTGTAAAATATATTTATTATTAATCATATAAGCCTCATTACAATTAAACATCACCTACGGGAGTAGTCTCATGAAAAAATTTACCCGACGTGATTTTATTAAAACTTCAATCACCGCTACCATTGCTGCGGGATCAGGATTAATGAGCAAACCTGCCGGTCTTATTGCCGGTAAGAAAAAACCCGGCCTGATACAGCTGGGTAAATCAGGTATCACGGTTTCAAGAATCGCTTTTGGAACAGGCACTCGCGGCTGGAAAAAAGAATCCGATCAAACCCGATTGGGTATGAAGAAATTTATTGCACTTTCCGAATATGTCTATGACAAAGGTATTATTTTTTTCGACGTTGCCGATATTTATGGCTCCCATACCTATTTGCGCGAAACACTAAAAATTATACCCCGGGAAAAAGTGATTATTATGTCTAAAGTCTGGAATCAAAAGAATGATTGG
This sequence comes from uncultured Calditrichota bacterium, assembly GCA_964489835.1. GTDB lineage: Bacteria > Calditrichota > Calditrichia > JAJRVZ01 > JAJRVZ01 > CAZBBC01. The sequence continues at coordinate 8,337 of CAZBBC010000134.1, read as the reverse complement.
ATGACCGTGGAAAACATTCCTATGGCGTTAGACCGTTTTCGAAAAGAGATAGGAACCGATTACCTGGATATTGCCCTACTGCATTGTATGGATTCACCAGACTGGCTGGAAGAGGAAAAGAAATGGTGTGATGATCTTTCTGAGGCAAAACAAAAGGGCATCATTCGAACCCATGGTGTTTCCTGTCATGATCTTGGCGCCTTAAAAGCGGCTGCCACCAGTGACTGGGTGGAAGTCCTGCTGGCCCGTATTAATCATAAAGGTGCCAGAATGGATGGCCCTCCGGAAAAAGTGATGCCCGTGTTAAAACAGGCCCACGAACGCGGTGCCGGAGTCATCGGAATGAAAATTTTCGGCTGCGGCGATTTGGTAGAAGAAAGTGAGCGGCAAAAATCACTGGAATATGTCTGGGGAAGTGGGAATGTTGATGCCATGACCATTGGTATTGAAAATACTTCCCAGGTCGATGATAATCTTTCCCGGATTTCGAAAATATTAAATGGCTAATCTATGCCTAATATCAAATATCAATGGTCAAATCAAATCGCCGCTACTAAACCCCAATGCCCAATGTCAAATGCCAAATGAAATCCCAAATCTCAATGTCAAATGATTGTGTACTTCATAAATAAAGAATTAGGAATTGATTGGACATTGGGGCTTTGAATTTAATTTGGCATTTGGATTTTGGCATTGGACATTTCTTCCAATTATTTTATCCGGTCTCCAAAAACAAATACAATTTTTATAGCCTATTAATAAGTTTTACGATTTGCTTCCACGGCGATAATAATATTAACCTCATTGCCTACAACCTGACTATATCTCATGGCAGCTAATCCTGGAGTATCAGTGCCTGTTCCGATATGATAGTCCTTACGATTAATAGAAAAAGCTACCTCAAAACTGGCTACTTCATCAATTTCACCATATATGTTTTTCATCTCTGCTGGAATTTGCTTCACACCGAGTAATTTAAAGGGTAACTCAACATCCTTTTCAACATCCTTAATTTTCAATTTACCGATGGCAACATAGCTACCACTACCCTTACTTAAAATTTTTGAACTTTTAAAAGAAATGATTGGATATTTACTAGCATCGAACCAATCAGTCGTTTTCAGATGAGTGTCTCTGGGTCCCCACCCCGTATTGATGCTGTTTGCCTGGATGGATACATTAATGCTGCTTTCCTTAAGATTCTCCGGATCAAAATGTATATCCATATTAAAATCATCGAATCTACCAGGAACCTTTGTCACAAAGTGCTCTATACTGAAATTAATAGACGTATGAGCCTTATCTAAATTCCATTTCGTTGCCGCTCCGGCAAAACTGTTTCCACTAAAAATTAATGTTAGTAATAATGCATTTACCACCAGTTTGGCATAAAATCGCTTCATGATTAACTCCTCCGGTTAAAATGGTTAAAAGTTGATTAGTTCAAACCTATGAAACGGTAATTACTAGTCAATTTATTTCCACTAAAAATTGGGAGTGGTTATTTTAAAGTGAGTTTAAATTTAAAAGAAAGGGGTGACTTAAAAATTTTAGTGAAGCGAGCAGTAGAATTTCTTCGAATTATTTTACAGCCTTGTCCCGATCAAGATTTTCTAAGTTCAGTAAAACTGAACATAAGAAAATCTTAATCGGGATGGTTCTTTTGTACCAAGTCAAAGATCCGCCGCGGGACAAAAGAACAAATATAGAAAATTAAAAATCAGCGGATTAAAATCATCTTGCGGGTCCGAATAAAATTATCAGCTTCTAATTTGTAAAAATAGACACCACTTGCCATTCCCTTTGCATCCCAGGTGTATTTGTAATTCCCCATCGTCAGGCTTGTCGAAACTAGCGTGGCTACCTCTCTGCCGTTTATATCGTATACTTTTAGCGAGACAAATCCGCCATTCGTAATTGCAAATCGGATGTTTGTGGTGGGATTAAAGGGATTGGGGTAATTTTGTTCAAGCGCATATGATTTAAGATTACCAGCGATCGGCTGCGGCTCAATTCCAAGCGGACCCAGTTTCGATTCCCACGCTCCCATATCCGGATTCGAACCTACCGGATAAGGTCGCGCTCTACCGTTAATATCTTCCGAGGGGCTATTGGCAATGATACCGCCGCCAAAATCGTAAACATCGATTCCGGCACCGATGCAGAGGCTGTTATTTGATAAGCTGTCGACGACCAATAAGGGATCGTCGTCAATATTATTTGCCAGCCAATTTAACGTTCCTCCATTCGTTACTTCGATGCTGTCAACGCCAAAGCGGATATCGGAATAAGCGATCTCCATGGTGCCACCCTTCACATAAACTTCTTGGGCAAAGGTGGCGCTATTCCCCCAGCTAATCGTATTTAACAATACACTCTTAAGATCCCATAACCAAATTCCGCCAGCTGTATCCGCTATATTTTCGGTAAGTGTGTTATTTATTATTTGCGTTTGATATATCTGTGGAGGGTATTCTATTCCAAAAATTCCGCCACCCCATTGTGCCTCATTTTCAACGATAATGTTATTTGTTATAGAATAATTGCCATTAAACGTTAACATACCCCCGCCGTATTTGGCGGCATTACCCTGGAAGATATTTTTACCAATAGTGGAATTATTGGATTCCCCGATATAAAGTCCACCTCCAGAAGAGTCAGCAGTATTATTGATGAATTCATTCTCTTGTATTAGTGTTTCCAAAGATCTGCCATCATAAATACCACCGCCAAAGCCGCTGGAATTCCTTTCGAATTTATTATCAGTAATTGATAATCCTTGTGTTTCTATAATTGCAATACCACCAGCAGAACCCAAAGTGCTAACAAAATTTTCAATAATTGTATTACCTTGAATGATACTGGGTGCTTTTGGATATCTTAACCTCATTCCTCCTCCAACAGGTGCAATCGGATCGCTTGCCTGATTGTTTTTTAACGTATTATTTAATATGTAAACAACTATACCACCATAAATGTCTATTCCGCCCCCATAACCACCTTCGGCATCACTCAAGACTTCATTATTCTCAATTATATTGTTTGTTATATAAAGTTGCCTTTCGACACCTACGTCTGAAGCAGCATGAATTCCGCCGCCCAATCCATGATCACCGCCGTGACAATAGTTACCGCGTATGATATTACTATCGATCCTGCCACGTGGCATATAAATACCCCCACCCTGTGCTCCTTCATTAACAGCAAAACATGAGTCTGCTTCAATGAGGTTCTTTTCAATTATAGTGTAAAAGTTGTTCCCGAAAGGAAATGTGCCGATACCACCACCGCGAGCCAAGTTTGAGTATCTAATCGAATTATTGATAACCTTATTGTGCATGATGCGTGCACCAGATGCATAACAATAAATTCCCCCGCCTACTCTGCTATCGCCTGAAATAGTACCATTACCACCGGTAATTGTGAAACCACACAGAACAGAAGTCGTATCCTCCCCGGAAAAAAAACTAACAACCGAGCCTCTGTCTGGATTGCTGGGCTGGCTGCCATTGATGATTGTGCTATCAATATGAACAGAGTCACTATCGAGCAGGAAATAACTGGCTACAGTTATGGCCTTACCTTTGAAATAGATATTTTCGTAATAGAGGCTTTCTGCTACCAGCACCGTGTCGCCGTTTGCCGCCGCATTAATGCCTGCCTGGATAGAAGGCTGGTCAGCCGGCACATGTATGATGCCGGCCATTGAAAAGGAAATTAATCCTGTTAAAAATGCTAATGCACAGATAGACTGTTTCATATCGCACCTCACTATACATAGGTAAATATTTTTTATTTGCCTGAAGATAACAACGCAAAATCATCTTTATCTACCAGAGGCGTCTCAATTTATACGGGAAATGTCTCATTTTGAGGGTAAAGAATGAACCTGCAGGGTGGTGTTTGAATTAAACCACAATATCTATAAAATATATATACACGTGGTTAAAACCGCTCAATTAATAAACATACTGCGGCCTTTCATAATTAGAATGATTTGAGATGGGATTTAGATGAGTTTAGTGTTTTGCTTCGTCTTCATATTGAGAAGGCAACAAACCGAATTGTTTACGAAAACATTCGGAAAAGTAGGCAGGGTTGTTAAAACCGACCCGATAGGCCACCTCGGCAATCGTCGTGGTGGGATGTTTCAGCAGCAGGGCAGCCTGTTTTAATCGCACAATACGAACGAACGCCTTCACCGATTGACCGCAAAGGGCGTGCAGTTTCCGATATAATTGGGCCCGGCTCATTCCCATTTCTTTAACAAATGTATCCACTCTAAATCCGGGATTGGTGATATTGTTCTCGATGAGCTCAATCAATCGTTGCAGGAACTTTTCGTCGGTTGTATTAAAGGCCATGTCCAATGGTTTCAGGTTTACATCACGGCTGAATCTTTCGCGCAATTTGCACCGCTGCTCAATCAGATTTTTGACCCGGACTTTCAGTTCCCTGGCATCAAATGGTTTGCTCAGGTAATCATCCGCTCCGGTCTCCAGCCCAGCTATTTTGCTTTCTGCATCGGCACGGGCCGTGAGCAAAATGACCGGGATGTGGCTGGTGCGTTCATCGGTTTTGATTTTTCCGCAAAAAGTAAAACCATCCATGTGCGGCATCATTACATCACTGATAATCAGATCCGGGGTATGTTTCAGAGCCTGTTGCAGGCCGCCTTTGCCGTCTGCCGCTTCCAAAAGCCGATAGTCCGCCTGCAGACATTCTCCCAGATATGCGCGCATATCGGAATTATCCTCTACCGTGAGGAGGATGGGGAAAGATTTGGGGGTGAGTGATTTCTTCACTCGGACAGGTTCTGTCTCTTTTTCAATTTCCTCTTCCAAAGCTAAATCGGTAGTGTCCATAATTTCATCCAGTTTTAGATGATCTTTACCTGCCGGTATAAATACGGTAAAGGTAGTACCTTTTCCTGGTTTACTTGTCACTTCAATTTTCCCATGATGACGTTCCACCAGCTCCCTGGTGAGCGCCAGACCGATACCGCTGCCTTCCTGCTCTTTGGTGTAAGAATCATCCACCTGATAAAATCTGTCAAAGATGTGTTCCAGTTTGTCGGATGGGATACCTTTGCCGGTGTCGGATACGCTAATATGTATAAAACCATCGGTTGTGGCATCCGGACCGGTCGCCCTTACCAGGATCTTTCCTCCGTCCGGGGTGAATTTAAAGGCGTTGGATAACAGATTATACAAGATGTTTTCAAGTTTTTCCCGATCGATAAAAGCCGGCAGGAATTTATGATGGCCGACAAAGGATAATTTGATGTTTTTTAGTTTGGCCTGAGATTTAAAGGACTGAACGATTCGGTTTAAAAAAACCATCAGATCGGTTTCCTGTGCTTGCAGGGACATCTTGCCCATTTCCAATTTGGAGAGATCCAGCAGCTGGTTGATTAGCCGCTGCAGGCGGCGGGCATTGCGGATAACCAATTGCAGGTCATATTGGACGGCTTTATTGCGGGTTTTGGTTAACATCTTGGAAACCGGTCCCAGAATTAATGTCAGCGGAGTGCGGAATTCGTGGGAAATGTTGGCAAAGAAGTGAGATTTGAGGTGATCGATTTCCTGTAGTTTCCGGGCCTCAAAACTTTTCATTTTAAGCTCGTGACGTATTCGGATTCGCCTGGTCTGAAGTCGCCAAGTGGTGATTAATCCGGTGCAGAAAAGGATTATATATAGCACATAAGCCCAGGATGTTTGCCACCAGGGCGGGGTAATAATGATTTTGATAGAGGCGCCTTCCTCATTCCATACACCGTCATTATTTGAACCTTTAATGCGAAGAACATAATTACCTGGATCAATATAAGTATAGGCGGCATATCGTCTCGTTGCATCCGTGTATATCCACTCCTTATCAAGTCCTTCCATTTTATAAGCATATTGATTCATTTCCGGACAGTTGAAATCGAGAGCAGCAAATTTAAAATTAAGATTATTGCTCTTATTAGAAAGAACGATTCGTTTTTTTTCTGATATAACTGTATCTAATTGGGCGGGCTGATTGTTTACCCTTAAATTAGTAATAACAATCGGGGGGCGATAAGGATTATTTTTCAGACTGTCCGGGAAAAAACGAATCATGCCTCGCACACCACCGAAGAAAATTTCACCATCCCCGTCCATAAGGCATGTATTTGGATTCACCGGCATTTCGGAGCTGATCTCGTAATTTTTGAAGGTCCTTTCATTCGGATTAAACATTGTGATTTGTTCAACGGTAGCCAACCAAAGATTGCCCTTATTATCGCTGATAATTTCCTTAACCACATTATTGGGTAATCCGTCTTTTTTTGAGTACGTAAAAAACTGTTCCGTTTGTTTGTCGAAGCGGCATAAACCACCTCCCTCAGTACCAACCCACAGGGTAGGACGGTTCTCATAAGAAAATTCGTAAATAGCATAGACAGTATTGCTGCTGATAGAAAAAGGATTTGCCGGATCATTTTTGTAATGTATGAATTGCTTGGTTTTGGGATCAAACCGATTCAGCCCGCCGCCCCGAGTACCGATCCAAATAAAATGTTCACTATCCTCATAAATGACCGGGATAAAGTTATTACTGATGCTATGAGGATCATCCGGGTAATTCAAATAGCGGGTAAATTTTTCTGATAGAGGATCAAAATGATTGAATCCTCCGGAAGTTCCCACATAAATAGATCCATCAGACGCTTCGAGGAGTGATTGAATTCGGATATGGCTGATTGAGTTTTCGTTTTGCGAACTATATTTATAAATATAAAACCGTCCGATCGTAGGATCAAATTTATTCAAACCCTTATAAGTTCCTATCCAGACAAAACCACGCCGATCTTCAATAATGCAGCGTGTATCATTGCTGCTTAAGCTGTTAGAATTTCCTGCGTCATGCTGAAAGAGCCGGAATTGTTCTGTATGCTTGTCAAAACTGAGGAAACCATTGGCAGCAGTTCCGATCCAGATTTTTCCTGATTTTGAGAGGAAAAAAGTCCGGATTGCATCTGCAATACTCCCACCATCAAATGGATTTGGCAAATAGTATTTAACATTTTCGCGTATGTTATTTCTTTTACTTATCCCTTTGCTCCATCCGCTGAACCAGTAGCAACCACTTCTGTCTCTCAGGATTGTTGTAATATCGTCTTCTATAACGCTTAAATGATTGGCCGGATCATGTGCGTAACGGGTAAAAGTCTTTTCTTTCTTATTAAATTGGAAAAGACCATTTCTTTTTCCCACCCACAGAAAATCTCCGGCATCCCATATTGCCTTTACTTTATTGGAATAGACCGGGTAAATATTTGACGTTTGAATTGGATAATAGTTTATTGTTTTGGATTTTATTATAAACTGATACAACCCCTCCGTCCCGATCCAAAAGTTATTGGAAGAATCGCGGTAACAGATCATGGTCGGTTTATTCCTAAAAACATCCTCTATTCCAAAATACTCTCCGAAAGGGATAAAGCGTTCCTGAGCTTGATCAAAAAGAAAAAGTCCGTCCCAGGTTGATACCCATAATATGCCACTTTCATCCTCATTAATGGAAGTAATCCATTTTCCTTCTTGTTTGTAGCAAATAAAGCGTTTTGTTTTTTTATCGAGCTTGTTCAAACCATCGGCTGCCCCAATCCACAGGTTCTGTTCCCTATCCTCGTAAATGGCACTAACACGATTATTTGATAAGCTAAGCGGATTATTTTCATCCTGCTGATAGCGGGTAAATTTGTCCGTGTAAGGATTATACATATTCAGACCATTCGACAAGGTACCAATCCATAGCATTCCTGCATGATCTTCAAGGATGCATTGAATATTATTTCCAGAGAGAGAAGTGGTATCCCCGGGTTGTGGCTCGTAGTAAACAAGATCATAGCCATCAAAGCGCCGTAACTCATTCACAGTACCAACCCATATAAATCCACGACTGTCCTGATACATACAACGAACCCAATTTGCCAAACTTTTGTAATCCTGTTGATCAAAACTTATTTGATGTCCCTGAGCAAAAAGGGAGATCCAAAGACTAAAAAGAATTACTATTGGGGAAATAAATCTGGCCATAGGATCTTTATCCAGTGCCGGTTTGTATTTGTAAAAGATTTACAAATATTATCACAAACTTAATTACAAAGATCGGGGTTGGCAATAAAAATTAGGTGTGTTTGATGTGAGGCATAATATAATAGCGAGAACAAAAAAGCCTATGTTTTTATTAAACATAGGCTTACCTGCGCTCCCAAGGGGAGTCGAACCCCTGTCGCAGCCGTGAAAGGGCTGTGTCCTAGGCCTCTAGACGATGGGAGCCTCATTTAAGAAAAAAGAACTAAGACAA
>CAZBBC010000133.1:0-12764 GCA_964489835.1 uncultured Calditrichota bacterium | reverse complement strand
GCGCAGATTGCCTTTCATTTTTTAAAAATCAGTCATACCATCGTTATTTTATCCATTTTAGTGGTTTTTATTGTATATTCCTATTGTATACTTAATAGGAGCGGTCCAATGGCGTCACTCTCTCAAAACGATCATATAAAAAAGGACCAACGAATAGACATTAATGCAAAAACATCCGCCCGTCGTGGGCTCTTTGGTCTCTTAGAAACCGCATTAAGACGATTCCGGTTAGTCAGTTATATCGTAGCCTTGATTCCATTGTATATCATCGGAATATTAGCGATGGGAATTTCGGCTTTACCAGGAGTCATCTTTTTTAATTATGTTCTGGATATATTCGGGAGTATGCCTATTCTGCTGTATCATTTATCCGTCGGTTGTGGGTTGGTCATCAGCTACTTCCTCTATGGTTTAACTTTAATTTTCGTAATACCGCTGTTTAATTTTTTAATGCCCTTTCGACTTAAACCTTTTCGCGGGGGATATTATTCTTTGGAAACTGTCCCCTGGTATTTTCACAATGCATTCACCTATATTGTACGATATACTTTTCTGGAATTTGTTACACCCACACCGATTAACGTGTTATTCTATCGTATGATGGGGATGAAAATTGGAAAGAACGCCCATATTAATACCACGAATATCTCTGATCCCTGTATTATTGAAATTGGAGACAATGTAACCATCGGTGGATCGGTTTATATTATCGGACATTACGCTTCAAAGGGATTTTTAATTGTAGAACGGGTTAAAATTCATGATCGTGTAACGATAGGCTTAAAAGCGACAATTATGGGAGATGTTGAGATAGGAGAAGGGGCAATGATCGGCCCCCATGAGGTGATTTTACCCAAATCCCGTATACCTCCCGGAAGGAAACCTTTTGAATCAGATAGAAAAAAAGAAGAGAAGAAAAAGAAATCTCCTTCTCAGGATTTTCTATAATAAAAAAAAGCGCCGTATTTAGAAGTACGACGCTTTAAGCCAGAAGTCAAATTGTTTAATCAACAACTGTTAAATTACTTGCTTCAAGCCCTTTCTTCCCCTGAACGACTTCAAATTCAACCTTTTGTCCGTCTTTGAGCACCCGATATCCTTCGCCCTCGATGGCACTGTAATGGACAAATACATCATCTCCGTTTTCACGGTTAATGAATCCAAATCCCTTTTTTCCATCAAACCACTTGATAGAACCCACTTCTCGCTCTGCCATAATAAAAACTCTCCAAAATTAATGACAACTTAACAATTATAAATTCTACAAAACTTTCTATTACCGATCTATTACCAGAATAAAAAGCCTGTAAAAAGCGGTAAAGCTTAATTAATAAACATTAAATTTTCAAGTTATAAGTACCTTTTCCTCTGATACACTTGAATGCATAAAACTAAGAAAAATTCTAATCAGACAATCAATATCCTCATTTTGCAAGATTTATGTAGATATTTTTTGTATTTTTTTCTTCCCAAATTTAAAATACGCCTATCACCTGTTAATTTCACGATCATTTGTTCAAGGTTCATTAAATGACATCTCGAAGTTTATAGCTACGGAAACTATGATTATTTTATATCAACGAAAAATTGGTTATTTACAAATTAGAGTGTATATTTCTACACTTTAGCTCATGTTAAATTATTTATAATCTGAAATATTCACATTAGTTTATTAAAATGGTTGGTCCCATCCGTCTGAAGTAGCGCCAGTCATCTATCTTCTGTCAGGCTCAGTCATATAGCATTTAATTTTAATGCCAGCTTAAATATCCAGGTCTGATACAGGGATATGACTTTATATAGAATTTCCGAGATCATCATAATCCATGAGTAGTATTATTTTATATCCCGAACACTCAATATGCAATGAGCTTAGCTAATGGAAAATCTGCGGTTGAAAAATAATTTGAATAGGAAATTCGATGATGAAAATTGTAGATCTTGTTGGTGATAAATTAATTAATGCGATCAAAGAAATTCGTACAAATTCGGAAAATTATGAAGAAATTGTATTTTTTAATAAAGATGTATCCGAATGGTTAAAAATCCTTACAGAAAAGCTTGGCGCACCGCTCCTTTCCACTGATCAGAAAGTAACGGAAACGTCTTCGAATAAAATTTATTCATCTAAAAAAGATGCCGCATTTGAAGCGGCCAATTCCCATGGTGGGATCCGCGAAAATCAAATCCTCTATTATGGTTCCTATAAATCTCAGAAATTATTGATCATGATCTGGCCCTGGCAAGACAATTTGCATACAACCTTGAAAAAGGTGCTTGTGTGAAAGAATAAATAATTAGCACACATTCTTATAAAGATTTGCGTCTATCATTTCCCCTTTGACAATCCATAATGTTATATATATACATATAGAAGGAATTTCAAATGTCTCAGAGCAGCAGTGGAGTATTACAAACTTTAAAACAGGGGGGTGGTTTTTTACGCGATCCTGATCGGTCATTTCAGGCGAATTCCGGCGACGTATGGGTATCATCAAACCTGATCCGGAAATATGGTCTGGTCAATGGTGCCTTTGTCAGAGGTACGGCAATGCCCGGCAAAAAGGGTTTTCAGCTGACCACGGTCGAATCGGTCTGTGAATTAACGCCGGAAAAATATCAGGCGCGTACCCGATTTGATCGCCTGCAGGCGATTAATCCCAACGATAGAATTCATATAGGAGATAGTGGTAAAGTCTCCGCGCGCATTGTCGATTTGATCGCACCTATGGGCCGGGGTGCGAGAACTTTGATCGTATCACCTCCAAAATCCGGAAAAACCCAGATTCTGGAAGAGATCGCCCATGCCATTCATTTCACAGAACCGGATACCCGTATTGTTGTTCTGTTGATTGATGAACGACCGGAGGAAGTGACTTACTTTCGCCGTCATGTAAAAGCAGAGGTGCTGGCCAGCTCCAGTGATCAGAGCATAGACTCACATGTCAACCTGGTTGAACTGACCCTGGCTCATATCCGCTGTGAATTGGAATGTGGACGTCACATCGTCGTGCTGGTCGATAGTATTACCCGTCTGGCCCGTGCTTTTAATGTGCATGGAACGGGCTCCCGCCGCACGATGTCCGGTGGATTGGATGCTCAGGCTCTCGAAATTCCCCGCCGTTTCTTTGGGCTGGCCCGCAATATTGAGAACAGTGGTTCGGTAACGGTTATTGCCACCGCCCAGATCGATACCGGGTCACGGATGGATAATTTTATTTTTGAAGAGTTTAAGGGAACCGGTAATTGCGAAATAGTCCTGGATCGTTCATTAGCCGAAGCCAGAATCTATCCCGCTATCAATCTGCTGGCCAGTGGTACACGTCGGGAGGAATTGCTTTACACAGAAGAAGAGATGCAGGGACTGGCGGTTTTACGGCGCTGGCTGGCTGGTAATGATCCGAAAACGGCGATGCGAGGCCTGCTCAAACTGATAAAGACAACGTCTAATAATAGTGAACTCCTGGAGCGATTCACTACGGCACAACAGAAATCTTCTGAGAGTATTTAAACAGGTGATTGATATTTTTCTTTACAGCGGTCCGGTGGCTGGAATTTGGAATTGGTAATTAGGAACTGGGAACTCGGAACTGGGGATTAGTATCTCTTTCAACATATTACAAACATATTCAAAATTAATTGCTTCTAGTTCCCTTCTACCGTTCCCAATTCCCAGTTCCAAGTTTTTTTACTATCTCTTTACCTGTAAATATTTTTTATATTCCTGGATCAGTGCGCTTTGTACCTCCGGATTTTCAAAGGCCCAGGCATATACCGAACAGACGGTATCGGCCGGAAGCAATAATTTCATCTTTTGTATCGCAAAAGCCAATTCTTTGATATCCGCAGAAAAAAATTTAACCCGCAGCGCTTTTAATAATAATTGTTCCGCCTCCTCTCGGAATGCCCGCTCTTCTTCCAGACAGGCTTCACACAGGGTTACCAGCGCATCCGGCGGGTATTCCCATGGATTTCGCTCGGGCAAATAATAGCGATGATATACGCATAACGTTGCCCCCGTATTATGACAACTCTGACACATCCAGCGGTCACGTTCGAATACCTTTAAACGTACTTTTTCCCACCTCGGATCTTTCAGTTTTTCAAAGTATTTATTTTTTTTATCCATTAAATCCTCAACCTTGACGATTAAATTGATAATATTTTCCTATTTATAGCCCATAGTGTAACGGAAGATCGGCTCTTCTACCAGTCCTTTTGCCTTTACAGCTATCGCTTCAGACGGATTAAGCGGTTTAAATTTAGATGCCAGTCCGATTGCCATTTTAAACAGATCCTCATTTCCTGGAGGGATCGCGGCTGTTACCGGCTGCGATAAGGTGAATCGTAAACCCATCAGGGCCTCTTCCGGATCATCCAGCGGCTTATACCAGCATTTGGATACCTTTTCTTTAGTATCTTCCGGCCAGGGACATTTGGCCATCGATTTAAGGGCCAAAATACCTATGCCCTTTTCCTGTGCCTTGGGAATCACCTGTGGTCCGAAATTACCGGCATACCAGTTGACATAATTTATCGGAAAAAGTATCGTATCAAAGCTAAAACGATCAATCAACGCTAGGGCCACTTCCACGGAATGTGAAGAAAAACCAATAAAACGGATCCTGCCCGATTCCTTCGCTTCTAAAAAAGCACTCATGGCCCCGTCAGGTGCAAATATCGTTTCGATATCTTCCCTTGTGTTTACGGCATGCAGCTGATAGAGATCGAAATGATCGGTCCGCAGTCTTTCCAGTGACTGTTCCAATTCCTTTAGGGCACCATCTTTTTTTCGCTCCAGGGTTTTACAGGCCAGAAAGACCTTCGACCGGTATGGTTCCAGGGCCGGGCCCAGCATAATTTCAGCATTTCCGTAACTGGGGGCTACATCAAAATAATTCACCCCAGAATCGATCGCTTCACTCACACGCTGCGAAGATTCGGCCGCTGTCGCATCCATTACGACAATCCCGCCAAAACCAATGATTGAAAGTTTTTCCCCGGTCTTCCCAAGCAACCGTTTATCTAATTTTGGGGAAGCAGGACCAAGGCGCGCATTGTCCTTACTTTCAATGCCATTTGCAGATAGCTGCGCAGGAAAGCTGCTTAGCAGGGGCGTAGCAACCGCTGTGGCCTTAAGAAATTCTCTTCTATTCATCTGTATCCTCCTAAAATCTTTGTAATTAAATAAGTCAGAGTAGTGCACTGCATCCATAATATATAAAATCCCAATGCCCAATATCCAATCTGAATGTTCAAAATTCAAAACATATTTTGTATTGGTAATTGATTTGGCATTTTAAATTGGGAATTAGGATTTGTTTAGGATTTAGAAATTAGGACTTTGGATTTATTTGTTATTTGGTACCTGGGATTTGGGATTTTATCCGTATCACGGCATTAAAAATACGAAGAAGGCTTATTACATTTACCTTGATCGCCTATAGAAGAGGATTATTAATCTGAATACCGGAATAAAATTGTCCGGTATTTAAATCTTCTGAATAAATTTCTATACAATGGGCATACTCGGCGTTGCTAATGATACAGGCATCCCAGAATCCTATGTTATATAAATGCTTGATTTCAATGGCTCGCCTGATCTGGTCCGCAGATTGATTAATAACCTCAAATGATTCAAGTAGTTTCAGTTGGCGTAAAACAATATCCTGTGACTGTTTTAATTTGTTTAAAGCCACAAAGGCGTATTCCTGTAACACTTGTGTGGAAATTGTACCATTTCTGTTTTTCATCAGTGATTTAATGATATCAATGGCCTTTTTTTGTCTAGCCGTATCTCTTTTATCATTTGCATAAATAATAATATTCGTGTCAATAAATATTTTATGCATTGTTTACGCTCTGTTATATATATCTTCTCTGTTAAATTTGTAATCATGCGAGGATTTTCCGCTGTGTTCCAATGCGATTGCCTCAAATTCATCGGCCGCTTTATCTATATCCGAATGATTGGTGATTTTTCTCAGATATTCACGTACCAGATTATTGATGGTTGTATTATGCTTTTTTGCATACATTCTTGCTTTTTCTATTAATGACTTATCTGCGGATAATGTAATATTCATATATCTACTCCCCGTCAATTTATTGGTAGTGTCAAAAATAACCACCCGTCTGCGCCGGGCAGGCAGGCTGCCCGCTGGCGGGCTCAGAGTATTTCTCTGTGGGCTCTGCCTGCCCGCCCACTGGCGTGGTGGTTTCATCTTTTAAGCCAATTTTTCATTTTTTCATAGAACTTTTGACACTACCAATTTATTATGTGTTATATGTGTACACATAATATAATATTATCGTAAGGGAAAATCAATAATAGTGGTATATAAATTCTAAATCCTAAATCTGAAATTCGAAACAATATCAAAATCATAATAACCAAAATTAATAAACATTTTCATTACGAAAATTATAATTTAGGATTTCGAATTTAAATACTAGGATTTCAGATTTTATACAGAATACGCGAATGCAGTAAATGGTAAGAGAAGTTTACTAGTTATTGCCCAGTGTCCAGGTACCCCCAATTTTGAAAATCCAAATATTACCACCGGCATCACCGGCAGCCAGAAGATGTGAGTCAGGGGAAAATGCCAGGCTGGTGATTTCAGTATCAACGGGTAGTTTGAGTATTTCCTGTAAACTCCAGTCCGATATATTCCACAATAAAATACGATGATCACTTTCTTGAACACTTGCAAGCCATAGGTTATCCTGAGAGAATTTTATTTGCATGATCTTCCCAGAGTGATCTGTCAGGGTCTGGGCATTTGTCCATGTATCCGTCCGCCATATGATGATCGTATGGTCATCACTACCACTGGCAAGCCAATTCCCATCCGGAGATACATCCAAAGTCCGAACCGTTCCCGTATGTATATTCAGAGTCTGCATCTCCGTCCAGTTTGTAGTCTCCCAAATTTTAATATCACTGGTTCCACTACTTGCGGCCAACCAATTGCCGTTGATATCGAACATCAATCCGTGCACATTATTATCTGATGCTGTAAAGGTTTTTTCCAGGGACCACGACAGACTGGACCAAATATATATAAACTTATATTTTGACACAGCCATTTTATCCGTCAAATCTGATGCCGTCATATTGTAAAGCCGGTACGTAATCGGATTAATATCGTTATAAAAATCCCAGGTCAGATTATTAAACAGTTTTAAAAAACTATGCTGATATCCAACGGCGAGATAAGATCCGGAACGAACAAAATCCAGGGTTACAACATTTTCATTTTGTTCCGTCTCCACTATCGATGTGATCTTAGACCATGAATCAACGGACCAAATATTTACATCGGAGTCACTACCCCCACTGGCCAGTACCTGGTTATCGTTTGAAAAATCCAAACAATTTATGGTATCACTGTGTGCCGGGAAAGAGTGTAATACATCCATGCGTGTCATAAAGATAAGTTCTGCTAAAGTTTCCTCAGAATTATTAAATTGGGTATAGGCATTAATAAAAACCATATAACGGGAATTGGTATCTAAGGACATAAATGTAAATGAGGTTGTATTCTCGGTAAGATTATAGCTGAGGGTATCCGTTTGTCCATAAACAACATATCGTAACTTATAACCTTCTTCAAATTCCAGATCATCCCAACTTAAGGAAACATCATTACCCACAGAGGAAATTTGAAGATTTGCCGGCGCGGGAAAAACAGTCTGCGCATCCTCCTGATTAGAGTATTCTGAATAGTATTTATCAGAAAAGGTCTTCATCCGATAAGAATAAGTAGTATTTACCCTCAGTGAGTCACTAATAAATATTGATTCAGTATTTGACACCCGACCAATTTCGTCCCATTGCAAATTATGATTTTGCATACGTTCAATAGCAAATCCCTTTGCAAATGCATTTACGTCAGACCATTCGATCCTCATTTGGTGATCATTGAGGGGTAAAACGGCATCCATCCAGGGAGGTGACAGAAATATTTTGGCTATCAACACATCAGAATAAGCAGAAACATTTCGATGGGTAACCGCGCTTATACGATAGGTATAATTAACATTATAACCTATTCCTGTATCAGTACAAACCTTTTCGTCTTTTCCCGTTTGTCCTATAATATGCCATATTGAGTCGTTAAGGAACTGTCGTTCGATGATAAAGCCCGTTTCAAAAATGGCACTATCTTGCCAGGCAATTTTTATGCTTGAATCTGACAAGGTTTGATAATGTAAATCAAATGGTACCGGGAAATGTACACCAAAAGACACCTCGGAAGAATATGGTGTATAATTATCGTCTGAAAAGCCGCGGATACGATAGGTATATAATATATCAGTTGTAATAGTAGTATCTAAATAGGTAGTGATTTCAGGATCAGAGACCTTAGCTAACAATACAAATGACTGTTCAGATAGTTTTCTTTCGATGGCATATCCATCGCGAACTTGTATCTGTGTCGACCAGGAAATTCGGATCCCCTCCCCTTCCTGGTCAACAGCCAGATCTTTAACATTATCCAGGTGAACATCAGTATCTACCGGATTTTTAAATTCGCGGTTACAATACATCACCCACATTGCCAAAAGGGTAAGAATTAAGATTGAGATAAATTTAGATTTTTTATCTATCATCATCTCACTGAACATTCAAATCTCTTTTCAGATTATGTAGTGTTAGCCAATTCCAAATCGTTAAAACAGATGCTGTGGCCGTAACAGCAAGAAATACGGTTGTCATCTGGTCATAGGTATTGGTCTGGTTTTTATATTTCTCTGCATCTTCGGATGTGCGGGCAGCCTCGTAATTATTATAAGATGTATTGGCAAGCAAGCCGGATATAGCCGATAAACCGGCGGAGGCAAGGCTACCGATCAAAAGCCATTTTTGACGACTTTGGGATCGGGAGAGATCATCTCCTCCGTAGTTTAGGTTGATATTGAGAACAATTGTTGTATCCCGGGCAACTCTTATATCTTCTTCCAGAGGATAATAATATGGCGCTGTGACAAATAGCTGATGATTCCCGGCTGGTAATTCTAGTTTTTTTAAGTGCGATAGATCTCCCTGTTTATCGGCTATTTTATATGTTGCCTGCGCCGGTTGGCCACCCAGTGAGAGAATGCCCTGTGCTCTTTTTAATTTAAAAGAATGGATGACGGTATCTCCGGGAGTCAGGTCAAAATTATTTACGATTGGGAGATAAAACTGATGGTGCACCAGCAAGTGATGTAATCCGGGTGAGAGGTTTAAAAGCCCGGTGCTGCCCAATCCTCTGTTTTCTGAATCAATCTGAATCACTGCCTCCGGCACATCGGTGTTAACCTGAAAAAAGGTAAATGATGGAATGAGGTTCGCGGTCAGTTTTTCCGTAATTCCTGCCCTGATTGTAATAGAAGTTTCGTACGTATCAAAATCAGCGGACGATAAGCTAATATTGTATATTCCGGGGGGCAATCTATCCAGGGCTAACGGCGTTTTGCCTTTTGTTTGCTCATTCACTTTTACCGCAGCACTACTTGGTTTGGAGTATATTAACAAGCTGCCAAAATTCGTCTTCGTCTCGTAGGATTGCAGTATTCTTTGCAAAGATTTTTGAGCACCTTCGGTTAACAAATTTTCCATTTCCCCTTGAAAATCATAGGTGGAAGCTGATTCAATTTTACCAGTCTCCACGTCAATAATTCTTAGCTCAATAGTATAAACACGACCGAACTTACCGACAGATCCGGTCAGCATTTTTTGCACACCCAGTAATTGTCCGACTTCAACGATGCACTCTTCTGATGTACACCCACTTTGCTGGAAACCCTGCTCAAGCAAAATGGCCTCCATATTTGCCCGCTCCAGGACCTGAAACCGGGAAGTATTTACAAGTATGGAGCGAATGCGATTGGTCAAGACATTCGATTCAGCCTTACTAATACCAGTTGGCTCAAGTCCAAGGACAGCAATGGTAACCATTTGTTGGGCATAGAGAGGAATGACTAAAAATGCCACAAAAATCCCTCTGATTAACAATGATCGTCGCATCGTTTTATTACACATAACTTATCATTTAATCCAAAAGCATTTTATTTTTAGACAGGATAATCCCGACAGAGCCGGGATCCAAAAAACGGACAGGATTTACTGGATACCATATATCGACGAACCATTAAATTAAAATTCAATTAAAATAATCTGCCATAAAGGATTCGGCGAATTTACGTTCGAGCAATTCAATTTTACTATTCCCAATATCAGTTAGCGAGTTTAAATTCGCCCGGGCCTTTTTGCCTACTTTTTGGCCAGTCAAAAAGTAGGTCGCCGAAGGCATAAATATAAGTTGAGACTAAATATTGCCGGTCGGGTTGCAGAATAAATATGAATAGTATTCATATTTCATTCAAGACCTACCGGAAATATTTCCTTATTTTAACAAATACATTTTACCGGCAAGAATCGCATCTCCAAAATCAATGGTATAAACATAAATTCCGCTGGCAACACTGCCGCCACCCTGTTGAGTGCCATCCCATACAATTTCATAAATTCCGGGTTTGGGTGCATAGACAGTAAAAAATCGTATCATTTGACCCAGTGAATTGTAGATCTTTATTTTAATAATACGATTTAGTCCGATATTAATTTTAAATCTTATCTTTGTAACCGAATTGAATGGATTTGGATAATTTCCAAGTAACTCATACCTGTCAGGATAAGTATCATGATCTTCAAGATCTTCTTCGACAGTCGTCGGTTCCGAGAAACTAGTAAAAGGACTGATCACTCCATAGCCAATACTTACCTCGATAATTTGTTGTTTTATAGTTGCTGCAGCAGGAGATTCGGGATCAAGGCTATAATACTGCACCAATAAACTCTCAATTTTTAATTTGGCCCAAATTTTGGGTAAAAACTGGTATTTTGTAACGGCGCTGTCGGATGGATTTAATGGGTAACTATACGAAACCTGTTCACCAAAGGCCCCATCACCACTAAGATCGACGGTAATCGGAACGGGTTCAATATAACGGCCGGCAACAATCATTTGTTGTCCCTGATATAGATTGGGTAAAGGATTGGGGTATGTCTCGGTGACTGCATCCGGTGAAAATGAAATTTTTGTGTCTATTAAAACCGGGCTGCGTATTTTGAGATAAAATTCAGAAATCTTTTCTTCCAGAAGACTGGACTCAAGGAAATCGGCAAATCCATTGTTTTGTGAGGCCATAAGAGTCAGCAGTTGTTTGTTAACATTGCTTCCCACACCGAAGGCAAATATCGATAAACGTGTCTCTAATTGTGTGACCAAGTCATTGATATGTTGTACCAGTTCATCGGGATCGGTTATTCCAATGGTAGGTAAACCGTCAGTAAAGAATATAATGATATTTGCTGTTGAATCACTGGCTGCTCCAAATTGAGGAACAGCCGTATCGAATGCTCCGGAAATATTTGTTCCGCCACTGGCAATAATACTTTCTATGTAGCTTAAGGCAGCCGTCTTATTCTCGATGGTAAAATCCACATGCGCGCTTCTGAAATTATAGACACTGGTTGCAAAATCAACAATGTTAAACTTATCTCCTTCATTAAGATTATTCACAATAAATGTCGCGGCGTTTTTAGCCTGGAGCATTTTTGATCCCTCGAGCATGCTTCCGGAGCGGTCAATGACCAGGGTAAAGTACTTTTGGATCACCTGTTCATTACTTTCCGGATCAGGTTCAGCCACGAACAATAAAAATCCTCCTAAATTATCAGGGAGCTCATCGAGCGGTATATAAGTAGAAAAATCAAATAAACCGAGTTCCTCCTGACTGAGAGTATATTTCACCCAATAGTTTTCATTTGCAGTACTTTCGTAAAGTTTGCTTAGCAGGAACGCTTCATTTCCATCGTTATTGAATTGATCAACGGATTGGCCACTTAATAGTTGTAATGCATTTATTATTCTGGGAGATGAGAGATAAAAATAGAGACTTTGCTCATCAAGAAACGCCGTTTGAATGAGGGAGTAATCAGCAGGAAAGAAAAAGTTGACATCACCAAATGCATAGGGCAACAATTGGGCATATGACAACTCAACAACTAACAGTGAATCTTTTTTTATAGGTTGCAACAAATCGGCATAGAGTGGGGTCTCACCCAGATATTCCTTCAAATCCGGATCAATCTCCCCAGGACCCGGGGTGGTTGTATCCTGAGGGGTTGGAGCGATGCTGGCGTGGTAGAGTACGCCTTCCAATAACCAGGTAAGGTTGGTAGCCGTCGCTGATTCAGGAAGTGGAAAGGCATATTTGATGACCTTATCGCTGCCTAGATTATTCAGATAGGTTTGTTTGCTCTTGATGATGGCAACCTGACTTTCAACCGATACGGTTATTTCACTTTTTGTCAACTTGAGATAAATAGCATTTTTGCCATCTACGATAGCCACACCATTGGCAAACAGAGGAGTAAGACATAAAAGTGAAAATAAGATGATCGCAAATATTTTCATTTTATAACTCCGGTGTAATAGATATAATGATCCTGGGTGAGGAAGACAACGCTTATTGTCTTATCATGGTCTATAATATTATTATAATCTAATATATACAATAATCAAAAGATAGTAGTGATTTTCATCACTTAAATGTTGAGTGTTTATTAAAGAAATATTGATGTCTAATATTTAGATAAATCCCAATGTCCAATGACAAATGTCAAATCAAATCCCAATGCCCAATATCCAAGCAAATCCTTCAAATAAACCATGTCGTCTTCCAGCCGACTAATTAGAAATATTCCA
>CAZBBC010000132.1:7916-12766 GCA_964489835.1 uncultured Calditrichota bacterium | reverse complement strand
TATCGAGGAATCTGCTTCGTGGTTTATGCTATTGTAGCCAAAAACTTTGTTTTTTTAGCAAAGTTTTTCTAACAGGAATTATTCATTTCTCGCAGCGGCGCAGCGATATTAAGCAATATTAATAGAACACGGATGACGCAGATTAAACTGATTCTCACGGATTAAAACTTAAATAAAAATAATTTTTAAATAAAATCCGTGTAAATCCGTGTAAATCCGTGTAATCCGTGGACTTCTTTTTTTTGTTTGCAGCATCGCTGCGGTATGAATAGATCAGGTTAAATAATGTTTTTGATATGAGCCATTGCTGTTTCAAATTTCGATAAATCTTTTCCGCCAGCAGTGGCCATATGCGGACGACCGCCTCCGCCTCCGCCGGTAATTCCGGCAATTTTTTGCACTAAATCGCCGGCTTTTAATCCTTTTTCTTTTATCAGGTCATCGGTTACCACACAGACAAAAATGATTTTTCCGGTACTTATAGTCCCGAGGAGGGCCACGGTATTTTTTGATTTCCCGCGAATTTGGTCACCCACTTCTTTCAGCTGATCCATCGTTGAATTTTCGACCGTATAGGAGATGACATTTATGCCATGGATGGTTTCTGCCATTTTAAGTATATCACCTATTCCCTGTGAAAGGTTGTGGGTTTTTACTTTTTCCAGTTCTTTTTCTATTTTTCGTTTGGTTTCAACCAGTTCTGATATTTTATCGGTGATTTCATTCTCACCGGTATTTAATAATTCGGACAGCTGCTTTATCTGGTCACGTGATTTTTGTAAATATCTGACGGCCTCTCTGCCAGTGAGCGCCTCAATTCTTCTAACGCCTGAGGCAATACTACCTTCGTAAGTAATGATAAAAGGACCGATCTGGCCGGTACGTTTTACATGGGTACCGCCGCATAATTCGAGACTGAAATCTGAAACTTCTACGGTACGGACTGTCTCCCCGTATTTTTCACCAAATAAAGCCATGGCACCCTTTTTTTTCGCTGATTCAAAAGAGTCTTCGGTAATCGCCAGAGGACGATCGTCCTGGATCTTTTCGTTAACCAGACGCTCTATCTCTGTGAGTTGTTTGGGGCTGATGCGGGCAAAATGCGTAAAATCGAAGCGTAGCCGGCCCGGTTCGACCAATGAACCCGCTTGTTGAACATGATTACCCAACACTTTTCTTAAGGCGGCATGTAACAAATGAGTGGCCGTGTGGTTTTTTTCGGTCTGGCGGCGGTCATCGGTATGAAGTTCTGCGAAAACACGATCGGAATTGATGGTGAAGTTCTTTGGTAACCGACAAATGTGAACAATCTCATCGCCATCCTTCTGAACATTGATAACTTCCAGTTCATTTCCTTCCAGTACAATGATACCCTGGTCACTGATCTGACCGCCGGACTCCGCATAAAATGGTGTATCTTTTAATACGAGGTGTAATTTATCTTTATGAAGAGAATATTTGACGATGTGCGTCTCCAGGGCATCCTCCGTATAACCGACAAAATTAGTCCCGCTGCTTTCTGTAAGGGTGATCCATGAATCCTCAGGAATGTCTGTCGATTGGAATTTTGCCGCTTTTCGTGCCCGATCCCGTTGTATTTTCATTGCGCTTTCAAATCCGATGTCGTCTAATTTTAAATCCGCCTCGTCAGCCAGAATACGGGTCAGATCCACCGGAAAACCATAGGTATCATAAAGTTTAAAAACATCCTTTCCGGGAATGACCTTTTGTTTTTGCACCATGAGATCCGATTTGATCTTCTCAAAGATCTCCAGTCCCCGATCCAGGGTCCGGTTAAAATGTTCCTCCTCCGCTTGAATAATAGCTGATACATGGTCCATACGTTCCCGGCTGATCGGATAACTATCTCCGAGCACATCCATAACAGTCGGAACCAACCGATAGATAAAAGGCTCATGCATGGCCAGATTGCGCCCATACCGTGCGGCGCGACGGAGAATTCTGCGCATGACATAACCACGTCCTTCATTAGCGGGTAAAGCCCCGTCAGCGATCGAAAAAGTTAACATCCGGACATGATCGGCGATGACATGATAAGCTGCCTGTTTATCAGACGTTTCATAGGGACTGTGGGTTAATTCGGCGATTTTATCCAGCAAAGGGGTAAAAATATCCGTCGCGTAGTTTGATCTTTTCCCTTGCAGTACCGCGACCAGACGTTCAAAACCGGCGCCGGTATCGACGTGTTTTGAGGGCAGTGAATGTAAACGCCCGGCTTCATCGCGGTTATATTGAATAAAGACCAGATTCCACAATTCAATATATCGTCCACAGTCGCCATTCACCCCACAGTGGTGGGCACTGTTTTTTTTATCACAAAAATCCTTTCCGAGATCTATATGGATCTCGGAACAAGGTCCACAGGGACCGGTCTCGCCCATTTCCCAGAAGTTGTCTTTTTCGTCAAAGCGAAGAATACGCTCTTTTTTAAGGTCTGTAACTTTCGCCCATAATTCAGCGGATTCATCGTCATCTCTAAATACCGTTGCGTATAATTTATCCTTGGGTATTTTCCAGACTTCCGTTAAAAGTTCCCAGGCCCAGGTAATCGCTTCCTTTTTATAATAGTCACCAAAAGACCAGTTGCCCAGCATTTCGAAAAATGTATGATGATACGTATCATGGCCCACTTCTTCCAGATCGTTATGTTTTCCGCTCACGCGAATACACTTTTGTGAATTTACGGCACGCTGGTAAGGTTGTTTACTTTTTCCAAGAAGAATATCCTTGAACTGATTCATACCGGCATTGGTAAACAACAGCGTCGGATCATCAATCGGTACGACCGGGGCACTGGGTACAAAGGTGTGCTCTTTTTGCTTGAAAAAATCGATAAACGATTGTCTGATTTCTTTTGAGGTCATGTGTCACATCATTCTAGTTTAAAGGCATCACTATTGATTAACCTGGTCTATTCATACCGCAGCATATTGCTGCAATCAAATAAAAAATAATAGTCCACGAATTTCACGAATTTTCACGAATTGACACAGATTTCATTTACAAATTATTATTTTAATTTTAATCCGTGTCCGGCTGCGCCGGATAATCCGTGGATAAAAGTTTTAAAATCTTTGCTAAAAAAACGAAAATCAAATTTAAACCTTAATGCCAAATTTTCAAAATACGATGTTTAAATTTTACTGAGGTCTGAAAAATGGGTACTCCCGGTGTGCGTACGTTGGAATGATCCAATCCCTCGCCTGCTTTAATAATTTGTGTTAGTATATGCCAGTCTTTTGAGGCCATTCTCAACTCCTATTTATAATTAATGTAGTGTTAAAAGTATTCAATTGGCATTACACAAATTCCCCCTTTCTAAGGGGGAATTAACACGACGCTCATTGTACTAATTGCCAAATTTTCTGTTTATACTCTTGCACATTATCTATTAGGATCGGAAAAGTTCTGCAATTATGTTGGCACTGATATCCCAGGTAAATCCTTTTTGGGCTAAATAATTCCCCAATCTTATTTTTTGTTGGTTAATATCTGAACCTTTGAGAGACTTATACTTTTTTTCAGCCAAATATTTACAGTTTTTCTGTTGCAGCCCTTCATCATAATATTCATTTAACAAATGATTTACCAGATCTGTTTCAAGACCTTTCTTTAGCAGTTTATTTCTAATGAGTAAGGGTCCATTTTTTTTTAAATTTATTTCGTCTCCTAACAGCAGCCTGGCAAATCTTTCGTTATTGATATAATCTTTTTCTTTTAGGTTTGAGATTATTCGATCGATTATTCCTGCCTCATAACCTTTAACGAATAATTTATCTCTTAATTCTTTCTCGCTATGTTCCCGGCGGGAGAGAAATCGCCAGGCCTGTTCACGAGCGGCTACCTGTTTTTCTTTCTCTTTAATTTTAGAAAGTGTGTTTTCTGAAATCTCTTTTCCGGAATAAATGTCGAATTCAAGTAAAGTTTCCTCTGAAATACCGGCGATGAATTTTTCTCCGGTATACAAAGAATATCTGCCTTTGTTTTTTTTCTGTCTGTCAATCTTTGTGATGGTGATTAGCATGGAGTTTTTTCAAAATAGTTTATCGCACAGCCCAAGGGTACAAACAAATATCAAATGACAAATTCCAAAATCCAAATAATATTCAATTTTCAAAGTAGCAATGACCAAAACTTAATTTAGCCTATATTATTCATAGCGCAGCGATGCTGAAAACAAAGAAAAAAATAGTCCACGGATTCCACGGATTGACACGGATTTTATTTAAAAAATATTTTTATTATAGTCTTAACCAGTGTCCGGCTGCGCCGGATAATCCGTGGATAAAATCTTTGCGTCGTTGCGTCGTCGCGAGAAATGAAATCTCTGAGTTAGTAAAATTTTTGCTAGAATAACATAATATAGGTAAAATATATTTAAAAAAAACCCATCCCCCAGC
Source organism: uncultured Calditrichota bacterium (assembly GCA_964489835.1). Lineage (GTDB taxonomy): Bacteria > Calditrichota > Calditrichia > JAJRVZ01 > JAJRVZ01 > CAZBBC01. The sequence continues at coordinate 8,345 of CAZBBC010000132.1, read as the reverse complement.
CCTTTATCTTCTTGTACCTATGGATTTTACCATCGATTTCAATGATAGTTTTCTTCTTAAAACAATAGAAATCTGCAATAATGAATGATTCAACGTTATTAATTTCGTAAAAAATAGGATATTGTCGATAAAATTTTAATCCATGTAATCTATTTTTTCTAATATTTTCCCAAAAAACTTTTTCAGCTTCTGTTTGAGATTTTCTTAATTCTCTGCTCAGATCCTTAGCTGTTTGATGGAGAATTGGATTAGTCGTACGATACATAGAAACTTTTTTTAAAAAAAACTCATCTCTTTGATGTATTTAGGAAAAATTCTGTGTTTTCATTTTTCTTCATGAAAAAAAATCCCCCTCTCTTCCCAAGAGAGGGGGTAAGGGGGTGAGTTCTTTAGGCATTAGTTGCGGAAAATTAAATTTAACCGGACAGT
>CAZBBC010000132.1:0-7816 GCA_964489835.1 uncultured Calditrichota bacterium | reverse complement strand
CCACCAATAATGCATCCTCTACGAGGATGGGGTATTGGTTGATGCCTGTTTTTCTACAATAATTTATCCTCTACGAGGATACGATTATTGGATTAGGTGCATGCAATAATTAGTAATGGATTGAATATATTTAAAAAAAACCCATCCCCCAGCCTGCGGCTTAGACGCAGGGAAGGGGGTGAGTTCTTTAGGCATTAGTTGCGGAAAATTAAATTTAACCGGACAGTAATGATATTCTATCTTAAATACCACCAATAATGCATCCTCTACGAGGATGGGGTATTGGTTGATGCCTGTTTTTCTTCCGCCTCATTCTTTGGCGGTTCAGTTTTTATCCCGTCCAGGCCAAGTAGTTCTCTTACTTTTTTTTCAATCTCGCGGAGCATTTTTTTGTCTTCCATGAGATATCGCTTGGCATTCTCCCGGCCCTGACCCAATCGTGTTTCGCCATACGAGAACCAGGTACCTGATTTTTGTACCAGATTATGATTGACGGCCTGATCAAGAACATCTCCTTCCATGGAGATTCCCAGGGAATACATGATATCGAATTCAGCATCTTTGAACGGTGGTGCCATTTTATTCTTAACCACCTTGACCTTTGTCCGGTTACCGACCATATCCTGTCCTTCTTTTATGGTGGCAATACGCCGGATATCCATTCTGATGGAGGTATAGAACTTAAGCGCCCGACCCCCGGTTGTCGTTTCCGGATTTCCAAACATCACACCGATTTTTTCGCGTATCTGGTTAATGAAAAGCACACATGTGTTCGATTTACTGACGGTACCGGTTAATTTGCGGAGCGCCTGGGACATCAAACGTGCCTGCAAACCCATATGTGAATCACCCATTTCTCCTTCAATCTCGGCCCGGGGCACCAAAGCGGCCACTGAATCGATCACGATAATATCCATGGCCCCACTACGGACAAGTGTTTCGACAATTTCCAGAGCCTGTTCACCGGAGTCGGGTTGAGAAACGAGAAGATTGACCGTATCGACACCAAGTTTTTTAGCATAGGTTGGATCTAGAGCATGCTCGGCATCAACAAAGGCAGCCAGTCCATCCAATTTTTGTGCTTCGGCAATAATATGCAGCGCCAGCGTGGTCTTGCCTGAAGATTCCGGACCATAAAGTTCCACAATTCTTCCCCGGGGTACACCGCCGACACCTAAAGCGGCATCCAGGGATACGGAACCGGTTGGTATCACGTCCACATTTACTTTAACTCTGTCCCCCAAACGCATAATCGCACCTTTTCCAAACTGGCGCTCAATCTGGGTCATGGCCACATCAACGGCTTTTGCCTTTTCGCCACTTGCGTTCATTTCTGCTCCTGACTAATATATTTTTTATATTGTTCCTTCTTAATTTCTTCTATTCTATCATTGAACACTAAAGATCGATTAATATTTAATTTAAAACAAATTAATGTAATAATCGAAAAATTAAAGATCAAAAATATGGGCGCCGCTAGAAGGGAATAACGCAAATGTCATGCCAGTGAATATTTTATCGCTGCCCGGGCAAGAAGACGTGTTGAATCGAGTGGTGGCAGGGGGCAGTCATTTTCCCGTACCAATAATGGAATTTCGGTACAGCCGAGAACAACGGCGTCACAACCTGATTTTTTTAACTTGTGAATGACCTGATTAAAATACAAGCGGCTTTCCTCTGAAAACACTCCGTTCACTAATTCGGAAAAGATTATCCTGTCAATATTTTCTCTATCCGGTTTTTCAGGGATTCTGCACCTAATATGAGCTTTTTCTAAACACTCAGGATATACGGGACCTTCCATTAAATACTTTGTCCCTAAAATCCCCAGATCTTTATATCCGTTAGCTCCCGCTTTCTCTGCTACGACCTGGGCAATATGGAGCCAGGGAAGGGGTGTTTTTTTTATCACCAACGGATAAGCTTCATGGATCGTATTATCAGGGCAAATCGCAAAGTCAGCCCCTGCTGCCTGTAGTTTTTTTGTTGATGATAGCATCAATTCCGCGACGGCCGGCCAATCAGCCGCACGTATACCCATCATATATTCGCCGAGGGAGTGGGTATGCATGCTGATCTCCGGGTGGAAATGTTCACCCATGGACTGAGCGGCTTCAAGGCAGATAGTTCGGTAGCACAGAGCAGCCCCCTCTGCACTACAACCCACAATTCCTATATGTTTACCAGCCATAGTCTTGATTACTCTCTGTTAACGGTTTAAAATCGCTTTATATCCGTATTGTAATATGCCCGCATGTCCTTCTTTCTGAATACAACGCAGCATTAAGCGGACGCTTTTTCCGATGTCAACTTCTTCCGGTTTACAGTCTACGACCTGGGCGGTGAGGCGGGCGCCTTCGGTTGTTTCTATCACGGCAACGGCAAAGGGAGTCTCCGTGTTAAAGGTATCAGAAGCGACATGGATAATCGTATAGGTCAGGATCTTTCCTTCGGATTTGAGTGTTATTGCCTGAAAGGATCGGCAGCCGCATGTCGGGCATATAAGCCGCGGTGGAAAAGCAATATATCCGCAATCCTGGCATTTTTCCGCTTCTAAACGATATCGTTGTGGTATTTCTCTTGTATATCTTGGTACGATCATGCTAAGCCCTCCAAAATATGTACAACGCAACTGCCGCCGGAACCACCCATATTCTGAGCAAGACCCAATTGGGCCTTATGAACCTGACGGTCACCGGCATTACCACGTATTTGCTCAACGACCTCAATGATTTGAGCGGTTCCAGTGGCACCTACCGGATGTCCTTTAGATTTTAAACCACCGCTGGTATTGAGCGGTATTTTACCCCCGAGGCGGGTCTGGCCCTCAAGCACTGCCGGACCTGATTTTCCACGCGCACAAAATCCTAACTCTTCCATAACCACCAATTCGGCAATCGTAAAGCAATCATGCACTTCTGCCAGGTCTATATCATCAGGTCTCACATTGGCCTGTTTGTAAGCTTCTGTCGCTGCTTTCTCTACTGCCGGCAGGGAAGACAGATCTTTTCTCGAATGAAGGGCAATGTAATCGGTAGCCTGGGCGGAGGCACGAATTTTAACCAGTGATTTTCCGGATTTTTTGGCAATTTCTTCCGAACAAACGATCACAGCAGCCGCTCCGTCGGTTACCGGGGAACAATCGAGCAGGCGTAGAGGATCAGCGACCATGGTTGAATTAATAACTGTTTCCTTGGTAATCGCCATTCGAAACTGGGCATTGGGATTATTCAGACCATGGGCGTGATTTTTTACAGCCACTTCAGCCAGCTGTTCCCGTGTGGTGCCATATTGATGCATATGGGCGCGGGCAATCATCGCATACAATCCCGGAAAAGTCACTCCATGAAAGGCTTCGTATTCCTGATCGGCAGCAGTTGCCAGAGCATAGGTCACATCCGCTCCATCATTCATTTTTTCCACGCCGCCGGCCAATACAATATCACTTATCCCGGAAGCCACTTCAATATAGGCCTGTCTGACGGCAATACCACCGGATGCGCAAGCGGATTCAACATGAACAGCCGGTATACCGCCCATTCCCAAATAATCAGCGAGAAGGGAGGCAATATGTTCCTGTCCCACGAAAAGACCCGGGGACATAGCTCCCACATACATGCTTTCAATATGATCGACACCGGCGTCCGCGATGGTTTTTAATGCGGCTTCAACAAAAAGATCGCGAAGCGACATACGCCAAATCTCTCCGAATGGGGTCATTCCGACACCGGATATAAAAACATCTCTCATAAAATTTTCTCCTGTATTGACATTAGCAAAGTTATCATCCGTTTTTAAGGTAGATCATGAGTGTTCGGATAAAATAATGATTCAATTAAAGATTAAAAAACTCTTCCCCAAACCCCTTCTCTTGAAAAGAGAAGGGGCTCCCTAAAGTCCCTCTCTTTCCAAGAGAGGGATTTAGGGTGAGTTCTTTATATCGAGTATCTGTGTTTATTTAATCTTTGATTCATTTTTTTTAACCGGACACTAATGATGATTGCAGAAAACTTATTAGTCATTCATATGAATCTTACCATAGTGTTTTAAGTATTCACCATAGGTTAAATATATTTTATGGTCATCGAGCATTTGGCGGAATTTTGGTGCCCGGTCCCGACCATTATCAATTTCTGCTGTTACCTTAAAGATAAAGGCGTCACTTCCGGCACCCGATCCAAATGATACCAGTAATATTCTATCACCGGCCTGGGCAACATCGAGTGTAGCCGCAAATCCGGTAGGCGAGGACCCGGAATAGGTATTACCCATCCAGGGAACCACCCAGCCGGGTTCCATTTGTTCTTTACTAAAACCCAGTGTTTTTCCCGCTTTTTGGGGAAATTTTCCGTTAGGCATGTGGAATATTGCATAGGCAAAATCTGCCGCCTTCAAACCGGATCGCTCAAGTATTTCCGTGCCGGCGCTCAACACATGGCGAAAATAAGCCGGTTCTCCGGTAAACCGGCCCCCGTGTTTGGGATATTTTCGGCCCTCCCGGCGCCAGAAATCCCCGGTATCCGTCGTAAAGGAATAGGTGTGTTCAATTTCAGCTATCACCTTCTCGCGTCCCATAATAAAGGCAGCGCCGCCGGCAGAAGCCGTATATTCCAGTGCATCGCCGGGTGCCCCCTGGGAGGTATCTGCGCCAATCCCCAGAGCATATTTCATATTTCCCGCTTTTACATGACTGTAAGCAACATACATTGCTTCTGTTCCGGCTTTACAAGCAAATTCATAATCAGCAACATGAACATCGGGTCCGATACCGAGGGCGTCAACCAGAATGGTTCCGCTTGGTTTGACAGCATAGGGATGCGATTCTGATCCGATATATACCGCGCCGATATCCTGTGGGTTAATTTGTGCCCGCTGAACCGCATATTTTGCCGCCTGGACCGATATGGTGATCGTGTCTTCATCCATTCCCGGTACTGTCTTTTCATTGACCAATAGTCCATTTTTTATTGCCTGAGGATCCATGCCCCATTGATGGGCAATTTCTTCAACCTTTATTCTGTATACGGGGACATACGAACCATATCCAACAATACCTATCATATAATTTTCTCCTGTTTTAGAAAGTAGTGTCATCCCGAAAAAATCGGGACATATATTTTCCATTTATCTTATTATTTTAAATGACTAAAAAAAACATCCCCCTACCCCCCTTTCAGGGGCTGTTGCAGATTAGGTCATTTTTATGAAATAATGTATTTTTCTTTTCATTGAAGCAAAATCTATTCCCCCTTAATAAAGGGGGTTAGGGGGTTGTTTATACAAAACATAGATCAATTTTATATCCCCCTTAGTCCCCCTTTTCCAAGGGGGAAACAGAGCTAGTATACATCAAAAGCTGTACAAACTAATTGATACTGCAACAGCCCCTTTCAAAGGGGGAATCAGATCTTGCCCCCCTATTAAGGGGGGATTGAGGGGGGTGTTCTTTTCTATCTCCTCAATACACCACATAATTAATTCTAATGCTCCAGTGATGTTTTTTATCCATCAAACCTGGGCACGGCAACCATGCCTCTACATGTTAAATCACCTTAATTTTTGGGGACACGACTTTTTTTGGTAATAATGCCGGCCAGAAGGCATAAATTTCCCGCACATGGGGACGCCCGCCCCCAAATCCGGTGACGGATGGACATCGTTATCTCTGCAAGATAATCCATGACCAGATAATCGATGGGTCCGGCGGAGACCTGAAGAAGCGGTGCCTCCAGCCAGTCTCCCCAATAACCCTGACCGCTGGCAATACGGATAAATTTTTTCATTGGCAATCCGCCACTCTATAGTACATACCTGCAAAATAAAAATTATGGCGATAAAATCAAACTAAAATCTAAGAATTAAGAATTAAGAATTGGTAATTAGGAATTTGGAATTGGGAACTCGGAATTCGTAATTAAATTGATTTTGGATTTTGTCTTTTGGATTAAATGCCACATACAGGCACGGCATGCCTCGCCCTTACCGACGATTTCCATATACCCTATACCTTATACCCTATACCCTTAGGGCTCATCGGCAGCCGGTTCCTCGAGGATATCTTTAACAAACTGTGGTAATACAAATACCGCCTGATGTATTTCATCGTTGTAATATCGGAGATTATTTTTTTTGGTAAATTCACGGGCCCGGGTTTGATCAAAATTATGGATAGGATGAATCCCATTCTTCGAACAAAAAGAAAAACTCCACATGCCTGACGGATAAATCGGTATATAGGCGAGGTAACAGAATACATTATCCGGATGAAATATCTTACGATAGCATCGATAAATATCCTGGAACACCTCGACGTTAAAACGGGGAGATTCGCTTTGGGTGATCATGATACCATTGGGTCGGAGAATACGGTAAACCTGTTGGTAGAATTTTTCGCTGAATAACCCTTCTGCCGGGCCGATTGGATCGGTCGAATCTATAATCACGATATCATAGGATTCATCCGCTGCCTCTGCGACAAATTTTATACCGTCAGTAATATGAAGATCCACCTTGGGATGGTCGAAAGCGGAAGACAGGGTAGGAAGATGCTTTTTACTGGCCTCGATGACCACTTCGTCTATCTCTACCATCACCACTTTTTCCACCTGATCATGCTTTACAATTTCACGAATAGCACCGCCGTCACCACCACCGATAACCAGAACCTGCCGGGGATTTGGATGGGTAAAAAGCGCCACATGGGTAATCATTTCATGATAGGCATACTCATCCGTTTCGGTGCACATGGTCATGCCATCGCAGGTTAACATTTTACCATATTGATAGGTGTCGTAAATCTCTACTTTTTGGTATGGGGACTGTTTCCTGAATATGGGGTCACCGGTATGACGAAAAGATAGAGCAATATTTTTATTACGCTCGGTGAACCATATATCACGGGTAGATTTTGGTTTTTTCAGTTTTTCCCCGATCTGGTCACGTATTTTTGACAGATCATAGTCCGATTTATCCAAAAGTGATAGTTGGCCGCGGAGCAGTTCTAATGAAGAGCCGTTTCCGGCTTTAAAGGCATCTTTAAGGAAATTGTAAGAGATCCAGGGATTGACCGTATCTCCGCAAGTAAACAGATCGACAGCGGCATATTTATACTCCGGCCAGGTGTGGACTGCCAGATGACTTTCTTCGATGACCACCACACCGGATACACCGAAGGGAGAAAAATGATGAAAGGTTGAATTAATAATTGTCGCCCCTGCTTCTTCCGCGGCTGCCACCATCGCTTTTTCAATCGTGATAACATCATTCAATAATTCTGATGAACAGTCGTAGTATTCAACTAATATATGTCTTCCTAAAGATTCCATCGATTCTCCCTTATAAAAACCGAAAAGGCTGTATTATATATGCCCTAATTTTAACTCCATAAAATGACCTTCTCTATTCATAAACCACGAAGCACACAAAGGGCACGAAGATTTTTTTATTGAAATTAAATAAAAAAATATAATATTAAAAATTGAGCAGGAATTCCTTTATATGATTACTCAAGATAATTTATCTTAAAATACCATCGTGCTTGGAACCTGTCCTGAAGATCGAGAGATCGAAGGATCTTGAATAATTCTAGATAGTATAAATTTAATAAAAAAATGATAGGGTAAAAATAGAAGATATGTTGATCAATCAATTAAAATGTTAATTCAAAAGTACTGAGATAAAAATTCCCGGATCCCGTTCTCATATATTTTTCCCGATGCTAAAAATCCGTCGTTATGTGAACCGTGGATCTCCAAAAACTTTTTAGGTTCCGCGGCCTTTTGAAAGTTTTCATAACCCAGGGAATAGGGGATAATTT
>CAZBBC010000131.1:0-12785 GCA_964489835.1 uncultured Calditrichota bacterium | reverse complement strand
ATGCCCTAATAGCTGCGACTATCCAACGCTCTGATGATTCCCAGCCTCCCCATTCCTGATACATGTATGGCATCGGAAAACCCTGCCGGCCAGCATTAATACATTGATATATTGTCCGATTAACAACACCCCCCAAAAAAGCAGAGGTTGCTCGATACTCCTGGGTGCGCAATTCGCCCAAACGGTATGTGCTAAGATCATTTCTGGTGTACCGAATATATCCGACTTTATACCCTTGATCTGCATAATATGCTGTCAAGTAAGCTACAGGCAATTCATCATCAGAATGGGCATGGAGTACCAAGATGTCTAATTCATCGCCATCACTTCGCTGTTTATGCCAGAAAGAACCACCATCAGTTGTTTTCAATATGGTACCGCGTTCGCCAACAGTCCATCCTGTTTTATCATCAACAAAGAATATAGCATGTAACCAATTCCTATTACCGATGTGACATACATTCCATGTTTCTCCGCCGTCTTTTGTTTGAAAAATAACATCGCCTAAATAACTAACCGCCCAACCTTTATTTTCATCGAGAAAAAAAATGTCCTGAAATTCTACAAGCTCCTTGATATTCTTTTCAAATGGGACTGTTTGAAAATTCCAACTTTTGCCGCCATTTTTTGTTTTAAACAGATTACCATTCCTGCCAGCAGTCCATCCAACTTTGTCATTTACAAAATAAACGGTATTCAGGACGCCAGGCCAGTCATTAGTATCCCGATGTTCAGGTGTATTTATTTTATCCCAATGTTTACCACCATCTATTGTTCGTAATACCTGTTCATCCTCGCATACAATCCAGCCGTGGTTTTTATCAATGAAGCAAACCTCATTCAGCCATTTTAATGAACCTGTAGGTTGAACCCACCATGTGTCCCCACCATTAACGGTAGCAAGCACCAATCCCATTTCACCGACAGCCCAGCCGGTGTTATTATCAATAAACGTCACATCATATAACCAACGGGCATCTCCCATTAACTGAGGCAACCATGTTCTGCCACCGTCTTTGGTGTGCAATATTATCCCCATTGCCCCGACATCACGATCGATAAAATCCTCTTTTCGTGGCGGACGTATATTGCCACCCACTGCCCAACCGGTTAGTTTGTCTGTAAAATATATCCCCTCAAGTTCATAATCTGTTCCACTTTCCTGCACTTCCCATGATTTTCCCCCGTTGTTTGTGTGTAATATCACTCCTGCAGCTCCTGCGACCCAGCCATTATTTTTATCAACAAAATGGACATCGATCAAGCGTCTATCAGTATTTGAAACCTGTGGAATCCGTTTGGAATGAAGCCAGTTATACCAGGTATTTATTTTCATTTTTAATGATTTATATAAATTTTTTGCTTTATCCGATGACATGTTCCGCATGTTCTTTTCAAGATAGGTTAAATCCGTTCGCAAAGATTTTATTGTTGTCTGGTAGTTATCATTATCTTCAATCGCATTAAGTTGTTGCGCTAACTCAGATACCTTTGATAAAAAGTAAGTTTCAACGTGTGGTTTAAAATTTAACTTTAGTCCATTAATAACACCCATTCTTATGGGATTTCGAATGTGACCATACGTCGGAGACCAACACGTAATCTCATATCCGCCTTCATACTCTACATCCATATCCATTTTTCTGCTTCCCAGACTCCATTTTTTTACCCGAATCGGGCCGGTGTCACTTTTCTCGGGACGACGTCGAATCAAATTAAATCCCCAGTTTGCTTTATTTTGAGGATTAATTTCAAAAGAACTAAAAGGAATCGTCAGTTCTGTAATCCAGTGGTCTTTTTCTTTGCGGATTTTCGATTTTACATTTGAATTCCAGGATTTGTAAAATATTCCATATTCATCAAAAAAGGCATCATAGACAATTCCCTTCGCATTCACCATAATTAAATAATAAGGATGATGATATTGATCCCTTTCATCAAAACCGGGCATAAGATAAAGACCAACCGCATCATCCCAAACCTGATACTTGTAAGGTGAGCGATACGAGCCCCACTCATTCCACTCAGGCCAATCAGGTTCAGTGTTGCGTACAGCTAATTCATCCATTAATGTCTCAAAGCAGATGTAGCGAGCATAGAGATTATAATCATCATAAGTGATCTGAACAGTCGTTCGTTGTTTGGGAACTTCACCTGTATCATGCAGCAATAAATCATTGACCGTCGCAGCCGTTTCCCAATCAATTTTATTACTATCTGTTTTTATCACTCTATTTAAAGTCATTTCAGGACGCTTAAATTCTACTTCTTTAGGCCAATATTCAGATAATGGCATAAACCGACGATCATAAAAAGGAATACGCCAGGGAACCATTGATTCTTCTGAGCTTTTTACGACAATACCTTCTGGTGCAAATGAATAAATTTCTTTCTCCTTGATAAACTGTTTCCGCGTAAAATTTAGCAAATATTCCCTGTTAGCAGGGACATAGTATTCTAAGCCTTCAAAAGAAATTGCCATTTCGATAATCCATTTGTCGGCATCTTTTAATGTTTTTAATTTAATTTCTGGATTCCAGTTCGGATAAAATATGCCCCCATGCCAGGGATTATAAAATGCATCAAATATTGCTCCTGTTGAATTAATGGCTATGTAGTAGTAATATCCCTCATAAAAATGCTTTTCATCTACGCCTTTCTGTGGCGTCATATAGATACCCACATGATCGTCCAAAATCACCGGTGAATCATTTATTTCGCAACTGTTGACTATGCTTTCCATGCGGGATTCATTACATATTATATAGAGGTAAATGTGTTTATTATCATACAAAACCTTGATGATTGTTTGATCTTTTACCTGTTCATTTTTCTTTTTATCTACAAATCCTTGCACCGGTTCTGCTGCTGTCCATGCTTCATCAATGAGTTCCCCGTCAATCTTAATAGGCTGATTTTTCTCAGAGATTTTTAATCGTTCACATTGTACTGCAGGTTCAAATGCCGGTTTAATAATTGACCTTCCGTTAAATCCCGGCTGATTGACAATAAACGTTCCGACAATCTCATTCGGCTTTACCACCCATCCTTGTCCCATTAGACAAGACGCGCAAAAAAATGAAACGAGGATATGGATTCCAATATTGGACAAAATTTTTAGCATATTACATCCTTTTTCCCGGGCTAATTCTTTTCCTCTGGCCACCCGTAAAGTTTATCAGGAATGGGACCTTCTAATAAGGGGTCATTCACAGAGTGCATCCATGTATCGAGTTGTTTCGATAATGATGTTTTAATATCCATGTATTTTGGATCATAAGCCAAATTGACAAATTCCTCAGGATCATTGACAATATCATACAGCTCTTCCTCATCTCTTGTGAGCGATAACGGAGGCCACAGATCCGTATGCCATATTTTAAAAGTCTTATTCATGTACGGAACTTCATGCGGGAGCCAGGCTTTTTTGGGATCTTTTCCGAAGTTTTTTATATAGTGAAATTGATTCGTTCTCACCGCGCGCATCGGATCATAGTTATTGCCATGCCAATTCCGCTCGCTAAAAATTCTTTCATGTGATTGATATTCACCGCCTGTTATACGATCCCAAAACGATTTACCGTTCATCGATACCGGTATTTCAACTCCGGCAACTTCGAGGATCGTCGGGGCTATGTCGATGTTCTGGATAAGGTCCGGTATTTCCACACTTTCTCGAATGACTCCCGGCATTTTCATAACCAAGGCAATTTCCACCCCACGATCATATAACCACATTTTTGATCTCATATTGGCAATCCCGTGATCAGTGGTAAAAATAACCAAAGTATTTTCCGAGTATCCAAGACGTTCAACAGTATCAAATAACCGTTGAACATGTTTATCCAGAAAACGAATTGCTCCCTGAAATCGTCCCATCTGTTCTCGTAACTGAGAAACATCGGGAATATATCTCGGCATGTAAACATTTTCAGGTGGAACGATTCCATAGATATCACTCCTGTCTCCCGGAAGGTACCGTGCCAGCTTGAACAATGAACTTCTTTTGTCCCGACATTCATGTAAAATGGCTTATCTGATCCAATGCGACTTTCAAGATATTGGATAGCTTTATCTACTGCATTTTCAACATATGTATCTTCAGGAGACCTATATCCTTCTATATGATAACGATTCGCTTCAGCCTTGTAGCGTTCGTGCTGGAGTCCGAAATGCGCGGTCTCGTATTCTGCCTCATTTAAATAGTCAACAATGGTTTTTCTCTCTTCAGGTAGGCTCCATCCTCTGTTCACAAGACCCATTAATCCATTGGTATGCGCATATAGCCCTGTCATAGCACAGCCTCTTGAGGGACTACAGCATGGTGAACTACAGAAGGCATTGGTAAATTTAACTCCCGTTGCAGCGAAGTGGTCCAAATTGGGACTCGACACTTTTGCGCCATAGCATCCTAGATGTTTTCCGAGATCGTGGCATACAATGTAAATAATATTTGGTCTGCTGCTCCTCCGCTGATTATCTAATCTGTTACGGCCTTTTAGAACATTTGGTATCATTGCTGATCCACCTGCAGCCAGGCATTTGTTTAAAAAAGCACGTCTTTTTATTTGTGTTTGTTTTCCCATTAATGATCCTTAGCTCATTTAATTGAAACTAATTATCTGATGGTAAAAGCTTACAATATAAGCAGCCTAATAAACTTTGCTCACATGACCATCAGAACTTATACTGTATATAGCAAGCTTATTGGTCCTAACCACGTTTACTTCACATCCAAAACAGATCACCTTTCCGGACACATATCTTTGTGGATCAATTGGCATGACTAAAAGGAAGTGTTCCCCAAACTTACCGGAGATGACCGTAACATAAGCTCCTGGTAATTTAGTGGATGGGGAAGGAAGTTTTAAACTTTCAATACTCTTTGAAATCTCCTCTACATCTTGATCCAGATTAAACGTACCATCAAAATTTAATGGGACTTTTTCACCATTAGTAAACAATTCAGGCGCATTGTTTCCAAAATAAACAGGGAAATTTGTTTCCTGCATTTGATCGAGAATTTCAATACACTCAGGCGTAATAACTTCTGCATAAGGCCATAAGACAGCACGATACTTTTGGTCCTTAATTTCAAGTACTCCATCATTCAATTTACCTGATCCAAATAAATCCACAGAAATAGCATCAGCCTGAATACCAAGTGCCGGCATCATGCCGAGTAATTGATGTACTTTTTTCTCTCGATACAGATTTTGAGGTCCCCATCCTGTTAATAATGTTGGCAAAGGGTAAACGATTGCCACATCAGCAACCGGCAGATTGAAATCGGTTATTTCCAAAATCTCTCGTGAACGGGCATTTAATTCAGGCATCATCGACCAGGTGATATGGTCAGGAAATCCGGGGCCAAACGGCATCGGCCCACCTATAACTCCTGTATAACCATAACAATGTTGTACCCATTCATTAGAAAACAAAGCCATCAAATCATTCCAATAAACGGGCACTTCAGGGCCATATTTTTGCCCCCACTGATTAAAATGCGCTTTTTTGCTTATGGAAAATTTTGCCAGGCTTTTAGCTAACATCATCTCCGCTATGTATTCATATCGTTTCTCCATTCCTTCCGTAAAATATCTTTCAAAATTTTCTGAATCTGTATAACCACCATCAACGCTCTTTAAGCCTCGCCAATAGTCTCCAACGCCGGCATACATATCATCATCAATATCATGCCAGGTAAAATGATCGCCCATGCGAAGCGGCCCAAATAGTGATTCTGATAATTCCCAAAACCTTTGCATACTGCCAAATACATAATCCATGAGGAGGGAGAAATAATCATATCGGACTTTGATGTGGCTATTGTCATCAAGACGAAGTGTTAACGCATATAGATAATCCTTTAGATCATAGCCATACTTATTATTATAATCCTGATAAACCCGATCACTGATAGCGTAATTACCGAAATGAAAATAAAAACCGGGTTCATCCCACCAGAAGCCATCGAAATTGATTTTATGCAATTTGTATTCATGAAGGAGCGTTAAGAATAGACATTCATGTTCGGGTGAATCATAAGCATACATATTGGTCATGAAACGTGGAAAGGCAAAAATCCACCATTCGCCTTCGGGTAAATCAGGTTTATCAAAAATTTCCACATAATGAAAACTACGATTGATAAATAAATGATGACTATCCGTGATATCTCTAATCGATGATCTCAATACCTTGCCATCTCTACGCTGATAAGCATAAACTTTTTCAACAGTAATAGGATTTAGCCATAATCCAACCTCTGTGAGCATATGCAGGTCCCGTCGAATTGGATAATTGTAACGTAACGAATAACGACCATTTTCAAGTCTGGTCTCATTTAATGCAAAGCGACTGAGATCGGATTTTTTAGGTGCGTCCATATTCTCCCGGTACTGATTGTTAACCATGAGCATTTCAGCACCGAATCCTGTTTCACTAACGATATACGTTGCCGCAAATCTGGGATCAAGACACCAGATGAACTCCATATTTAAGTCCTGCGCCAGTTTACTTGCCTGTGCCACTGAAACAGTCATCTCTTTATCAAAAAGATGGTAACGAGTAGCGCGAGGTGCTGCATAAACACCACCATATCCGGCTTTTTTGATATCTATAATTTGTTCTTTTAATAGTCCATGGTTCTCAATTTCCTCATCTTGCCAGGTCCAAAATATCGGGAAAATGACTTTACTACCCGGGTGTTCAGAAGGTTGAGAAAAGGCTTGACTAAAAAAAAATATCGTCAAAAATAATATATCTAATCCCCGAACTCTTTGCATTTTTCACCTCAATATTGAGTGATCTGAAATCTGATATTATACCAAAATGAAGACTAATCTTACATTTACCTCGCTTTATTTTTTCCTGGAGGCATTTTGCCTTTTAGCATGATAAAATCCATGATTATTACCACCGGATACATTAAAATCACCTGTAGCGTTCTTGGATGCGACTTTTGTTTCCATTTTATCCACATCAATATACGTGACCATATAAGTACCTTTCCCCAGTGAAAGAGTCTCTTTATTTCCCCAAAAGATGTATTCTTTATCTTTATTGACTAATTTTGCACTGGAACCAACTCCATCAGGGGATAGTTCTGAAAAATCAATATTATTTGTAATGTAATCTGCCATAAATCCAAAATTATCAGCATTTGTATGTTCCTGGGAGTTAAAATTCCCCTGATAATATTGACCGTGAGCCTTTATAATTTTCTGACCGGTAGTAGAATATCCTCCGCCCATCCAGGTACCAACAGCAGTCCCTCTGATATCCGATGAATCTATTGAAGGTTCATATCCGATTTCATCATTTATCGCCGGGACACCACCACCATTTAATCTGCTCTGATTGATAATTTCAGCTGCATAAAATGGATCAACAGCTGTTGCCCAGCCAATTGCGTGGGTCATCCAACCGGTTCCTTGCTGCCAGACATCGTTATTTACTTGATTAGCAATATGAACGGTAATCGGATTGGGATAGGGAGAATAATTTCTAAAAGTCTTAGCATAATCATCATAAGGACCGGACCCTTTTTCTTTTGTTCCACACGGCACCTCATTCATTTCATTTCCAAGACAAATCCAGACATTTGGATACGCACCATAACGTGCAGCAATATATTTCAGATACTTTTTTTCTACGATTGCGCAGCGCATATTATCTGGTCCGCCAAGTATTAAATCAGTAATTTGATCATTGTTAAACGCTGCTTTAACAGCCACATCAGCACGTTTCTGAAACCATTCAGGATTAGGACGGCTGGCATCAATTAAATAATGATCATTATGATCCTCAGCACATGATTGTTCACCATTAGCTGTTAAAAACGGTTTTAATCCATCCAACCATTTCTGATTAGTCTCCGAATCTTTTATGCTGTTACCGGCAATAACAGACATCCTTATCTTTTTAAAATAATCCTTTTGATTATTAAAGTCGGCTTCTATCTGACTGCTGTTCCTTCTTTTTAAAAACTCATAATGTGTATTGCCTATAAAATACTGAGCAGTTCCATCAGAACGTCTAAACCATATATCTTTCGGTATCCAGAAACCGTGATGAGAAGATGGAATGCAGTTGATTTTATGATTATCATGCTGACTGAAAAAGCCTGAAGATACATCTGACAGTGTCCATATCCCAGTTTCAGTCGGGCAAAAACGCATCTTGAATTTATTACCACCATCCCAGAAGCCATAAACAGTATAACGGATACTGCCATTCGACCAGATTCCTTTCAGCTCCAGGTCCATGGCACCATCAGGATTTCTATCATAGTTTTGGGAAGATGTAAAAGTAAGTTCATAAATATGATATTTCTTTACTTTTTCAGGGGGAAATAATAAAGAACATGACGTTAATAAAATAGAAAATATTAATAAAATGAACATCTTTTTATAGAGCACTATTCTCTCCTGGCATTTTCAATCTAATAGCCTTTTATAATGATGGTTTGGTTGCACTTTTGGTTTCTTTTTATTGCTTTTTCTCCACCCACAAATGAAATCTCAACATCTATTATTTCTTCGTTACCAAGTCCGAAATGTGCTACCGGATCAGGTTGTCCTAAGTACCCTTGATTGCCGCATATAGCTCGCATACCCAAAAAATGTTTAGCCTGTCCTATTTTGCCTGCTCGGTAAATTCGTACTACAGACCCAAATCCTCCGGCTGTTCCAGAAGGCGACGTTACGGATGCTTTCAGCCAGTTATTATTACCATTATAATCGTTCCGATACATAACACACAAACTACGCTTACAAGCGATCATTATATCAAGATCACCATCGTTGTCAATATCAGCCATGGAAACACCACGCGGATCATCACGGTCAGCGTTCATGCCACAATCTTCCTTCGCTGTAAAGGTACCGGTTCCATCATTGAGATATATTTTGTTATCTCCAGACGCATAAAAATCAAGGTCGCCATCATTGTCCAAATCACCGAAACTGCCCATCGATCCACCTTTGTCTGCAGGAAGGCGTTGTGTGAGATGGTATAAGCCGGTTTGATCGCGCCGGAATAAGCTGATTTCATATTTTTTTCGAAACACAATATCATCGACACAAGCAAGATCAAAATCACCGTCATTATCAAAATCACCCGCCATCCATCCAGCACTAGCTTTGTGATTGTGTCCGAGTGGTTTTTGAGTGAAATTCCCATGACCATCATTCTCAAACAGAACATCTTTGCGACCTAACAGCAGGTCAACATCTCCGTCAAGATCAAGGTCGATGTCAGTAACTCCTTGTCCACCAAACGGACCTGCTAATCCTTGATCTACCTTGCGGAATTTGAATTTACCCTTATTAATATAGAAATCGTTTTCCCCCGTATTTCCATTTTCCACTGACTGCCAACCATTGTTGCCAAAAATATCCAGATATCCATCACCATCTGCATCAAATGCTGTTACACCACGTGTTGCGATAAATTTGGAGGTTATACCTGTTTGCTCGGTTACATCAGCAAAATATCCTTTGCCTTCATTCCGGTGAAAAAAAATTCGAATATCTGTTGTAGCATTAACCAAGTCATAATCGCCATCATTGTCTAAATCCGCAAACACAGAACCATGAGTACCGCGTCCAAACAAACCTTTTTTCTTCTTTAATTCAGCTAATTGAATGGAATCAAATGGTATAGTTTTACGGGTATACCAGTCCTTATCTGGTTCACCAATCAGATTTATATTCCAGGCGCCCCGTTTTTTACCATCCTCAATAAATTTATTATCCCCTTGGTTAATAAATAGCAAATTAGGCAATATTTCCCGGCCCGTTATATTTGTGATCAGTAAATCCGGCAAACCATCATCTGTAATATCAGCAAACATAATTCCATGGGCTCCAAAATTTTGCAGCCCCCAGACACATGCACTCTCGGAAATATCAGTAAATGATTGGGCGTATGCCAATTGATGAGAGAGAAATAAACTAAATAAAAAGATAGCGAAAGCATATATGACTGTCTTCATTATTACACTTCCAAATGTTTAAATAAATTTATTGTTGTTACCATAGCAAAAAATCAAATCTTATTTTCCTGTGTACCTAGGAAATATTTTTAATAATTCTTCTTTTGAAAGTCTCTTACCTGTTTTTGGATCACAAAACACCTCAGTTAAAGGTGGAATGGTCGATGTATCTGTTATAATGCTATAAGCTTTTGGATTTCGATAGGCGCGGCGCCCCATTTTCGGATACCAGCCACCTAGTCTTTCGGTAATTACTTGTCGAAACGGATAAACATCAAAAACATTGTATTCATGATATCGTGATCCTTTTCTTATAGTTTCACCCCATTGATCCACCCCCCATGTTCCCTGTTCCAAAATTGCAGTGATAATAGGAATAAAATGGTCACGAGCTCTGGCAGGTATCAACCATCCCATATCATCGCCAACCGATAGATGAATTACAATGTCCGCACCCAATAAAGAGAGACACGTAACGGTTTCAGGAATCCACATATCTGCACAAATGGACATGCCAATCTTACAAGAATCGATTTCCCAAATCTGAAAAGAATCACCAGGGGTAAATCCCCAGACAGTTTGCTCTCGTAGATGTGTATGTATTTTCCTGTAGTTATTTATATAGTTTCCATTTGCATCTAGTAAAAAAGCAGTGTTATAATATCGATCACCTTCTTTCTCCACCATCCAGCCGATGATTGGAATTGTTAATTCCTTTGCCAGATTATGATACATACTGAATAGTATTCCGTTGCCCGGAATAGTCTCAGCAGTCCCACGAATTACTTTTGGGTCTGGGTAGGGCCATCCAAAAGTTGCAAATTCAGGAAAAACTATTATGTTAGGATTTGTTTTAGCTCCTTCTCTAGCCAACTCCATTAAAGCAATAATATTCTTTATCACACCAGGATTCCCGTGAGCTCGGTGATCTTCCCCTTGCTGTAAGCAGACAATACGGAAACGAACGTCCGCTCTTTCGCCACCCCATATTTTTTCTTCTGCTTGTAAATTAATTGCTATGGATAAGATCATGCTAATTATAAGAGGCATTAACTTTTTATTAAACATTTAAATTCTCCATTTCCTTGAATACTTTACCTGATTAAATTCTTATTATGGCAATATGCTCCTAAAAGTAGTGGATCCTGATGGCTTTTCTTGAGTATCTAGACTTTGATCTTCCTGAGCCTTGGACGAGGAAAATCCGATAAAAACAATGATAATTGCTAAAGAAAGTGTATTGAATTTAACCATGATTTTAACTCCTTGGAAAGTTCTCGGGTATCCCAAGCCTTTTACCGTCTCGTTCCCACAGCTTCATTATCCATTCCTGGGACATACTAATCTCTCTGGGCGCACTCGTGTGCCAATTTGGATTATGCTGGCAGTATGTCACTTTTTTACCTTTTACGGTGTTTAATATGACGGCAGCAGGTTTACCTCGCCGTTGTGTATGCAATGTGCTGAACAGGTCAATTAGTTCCGATACATTATGTCCCTTTTTCGGAGATGGACGATCAGGATATTTCGTTGGCTCACCGTTTGAATATATTTGAACCACGCCTTGATTATCAGTTATAATAATTTCCTCCCTCCAATTTCCACGAATATCCAAAGAGAAGGAAATCTCCTACCTACGCACAGTAACATCCATGATCTTTCCGGAGCTATTACTCATAAACGCTAGATTATTACTCTCTATCTGGAAGGATACTTTATACCTCAACTCGTTTTGAAAACCAACCATAGCAATGAAACTGTCGATCGATATATCAAAGACTATCATCGCGTGGAACTTTTATGGGATCATGATACTATTTCAACAATACCATCTTTATGGTTTTGCTCATACTCTCAGTTTCCAGCCTGTAGTAATATACACCACTTGCCATCTTAACACCTGCTTCATTGGTACCATCCCAGGATACTTCCATTTTACCTGGTTTCTGTTTTTCATTAACCAGAGTCTTCATGGTTTCACCAAGTACATTATAAACCGTAAATTTCACATGACCCGGTTTGTTCAGACAGTATTCGATGGAGGTGGTTGGATTAAACGGATTGGGGTAATTTTGATAAAGCCGAAATTCATCAGGCTGTTCACCATGCTCGCAAATTTTGCTTGTTATCCAATCCGGATCCGGTGGCACGGGCTTGGGCAGGCCGCTGCCTATGCTTGCCAAATGCATAAGATAATTATGCCCGCTTCTTAACGATGGCCGTTCCGGGAATTCTGTTGGTTCGCTATTGCTATAAATATGCAGTTTCCCATCATGATCTGTTATAAGGATTTCTTCCCGCCAATCGCCCATAATATCGGCAATGCTACACTCGCCGCTTCCGTTATGGCGGACTAACTGAGCGATAACATTACTGCTAAAAAAATTATCATAAAGTGGGCCATTGCGATATGTAAAGTATTCAGGTTCCGGATCATCATCCCAGAGAACAGGGTAGCCGACTTTGGTCCCTTCTTGCTGATGGTATATATTCCCCTCAGCATCGAAAACAAAATATGTTTCACCTTTATCCCGCCATCTGTCTGTATAACTGTCCCATTGCGATTTACCTTGCCAGAATTGCCCGGTTGCAAATGATTCCAGTCCTGGGATTTCGGGTAACAGGTCGGTCAGCCACCCCCGATGCATCCGGCCCCAGCCAATATAGTTTTCCTCGTCACCAAAATGCTGCCAGATTAATGACTTTTGATCCACATCAAAAAGATAAACACCACGCCAGTCACGAGGATGGCAGAATTCTTCACTTCCGTATTTATACCCGGCGT
>CAZBBC010000130.1:0-13164 GCA_964489835.1 uncultured Calditrichota bacterium | reverse complement strand
TTTCCGCCGCGGCGCCGCCCGCCTGGCGGGGGCAGGGATCGCCGGGGCGATTAGCAAAGTTTCGTTAAGAAGCCGATACCGATCATCAGCTTTGGATAAATGACCCACCTCGTCTCGCTACGCTCGACACCCCTCCCTATCCGGCAAAGCCGGATAGGGAGGGGTCGGGGGAGGGTAAGAATTCTTTTTTTTGTTTGCAGCAATAGGCTGCGTTATGAATAGGTCAGACTAATTAAATATGATTCACTTTAATTGACGAAGTATATCATCGGCACTGAACCAATTGATCTCTTGAGAGTTAAAAGAGCATATCGTTCTCTTATAATAATATATGGAAAAATCGTGCGCAAAATATTTATTATTCAACACTCGAATAATAATCTTGAATATCTTCAAGTCAGCTTATAAATTTGCTAGCCAAATAAACATATCTTAACTGGAGGATTACCTTAGAATCGTTGATACCGTTTTAAAAAGACAATGAAATAATCATAGCAGTAGGTGAAACGACTCTTGATCGGAGAAAAAAGGCTCCTCCAGGCCTTCCTTCTTTATATTATTTTCTTTTCAGTTTTTACAGGGGAGGTATCTGCCCAAATTGGGTTACAGGTACCGACCCTGCCAAGAACGGTGCAGCTATTTGAGCCTGAATCTCCGGGACTTGGCAGTCTCTTTATGGATTCTACCCTGTTCAAAATAAGATTTCCGTTATATAAACGTATCGTAAAAATTGACTCGACGGGAAATTTTGTGAGTGCGGCTGAGATTTTGGATCAGACAGAGTTTGACTTTCCGGTTGTTGTTGATCTGGACACTTATATTCAACTGCGCCTGGTTTTTGACCGCAGGGAAATATTTAAGAAAGTATTTGTTGACAAGATAAAGGAATTGGAAGAAAAAGAGACCGGTGCGCTCGAACTTGAAATCCCGGTAAGAATAAAAAATGAAACGTTTACGCGAATCTTTGGAAGTGACCGGGTTAAATTACGTGTAACCGGAAATATTTCCTTCGATCTTTCCGGGCGCTCGGAAGACAGGGAAGGTGCCAAAGTAAGTGCCGTTCAGGATAGAGGCAGTTTCAGCCCCCGGTTCAGTCAAACCCAGCAATTTACAATCGAAGGTAAAATCGGGGAAAAAGTTACCGTTTCGGTTGAGCAAAATAGTGAGGCCACCTTTGACTTTGAAAATACGTTAAGACTCTCATATGAAGGGGATGAAGATGAGATCGTGCAAAGTATCGAGGCCGGAAATATAGGTTTGTCCCTCCCTTCTACAAAATATGTCATATTTGGAGGGTCTAATAAGGGACTCTTTGGCATAAAATCTGATATGAAGGTTGGCAATTTTTTCTTTACCGGGATTGCCTCAATTGAAAAGGGAGAGCAAAAGAAATTAACGATCTCCGGAAGCTCGAAAGAAAGCAAATCAGAGATTCATGACTATGACTTTATAAAGAGTCGTTATTTTTTCATTGACAACTACTACCGGGATAGATTTGAAGCCGGTTTTTCAGATGATCTATCTCTTTGGTCCTACGAACAAGGAACCCTTATCAGTGAATTCAATGTCTACCGTTCCGGTGCTTATTCGGATAATGAAGCCAGAAAAGGAGTGGCGACGATTCCATCCAGAATGGAAGAATTTGAAAAACTGCCCAATCTGGATGCGGTGGTATCAGAATCCGGTGAAGTCGAGGTTGCGGAATTTATTCCCCTGGAAGAAGGCCGGGATTATGAATATGATTATGCCCGTGGTTTCTTCTGGCTGAAACAACAGATAAAGGATACGGAGGTTCTGGCCGTTGCCTATAAGACGGAAGGGGGGGAATCAGTCGGCACGCTTTTTTCGGAGGTGGTCGGTCAGGATACAACAAAACCATATGTTTTGCGTCTGATAAAACCCAAGTCTCTGAGACCCGATCATTCGCATGTCTGGCCGCTGATGATGCGTAATGTATATTTCCTGGGTGGGACAAACATAGAAGAAGAAGGATTCAATATCCAGGTTGAATTTAATAAAGACGGCAGCCATGAAACAATGCAACAGGTTGAACCGCGCAAATCCTTTCTGAATTTACTGGGTCTTGATCTGGTCGATGAGAATGGGGGTCTGGTACCTGAGGGTGACAAGAATGTGGATAATAATACCTATTTGATCAACCGTGCAGATGGCGTGATGATGTTTCCCGGTCTGCAGCCTTTCGATCCGCTTGAAGAAAGCCGGTTCAATCAGCTGGCGGATACCAACCGGGTACGCTTCTATAATATTACCGATAGAACCAAGCAGATTGACCTGACAAAATTCGAAATAGTTGTCACTTCCAAGAGTACCCGCTCCACATTTGATCTTGGTTTTAATGTACTGGATGGCAGTGAAGAGGTTCTTTTAAATGGTTCACCTCTTGCACGGAATACGGATTACATTATCGATTATTTTACCGGTCAGTTAACTTTAATTTCCAATAAAGCAAAAAGAGCCAGTTCAAATATTGAGATTAAGTATGAAAAAGCAACGATCTTTCAGCTGGATAAAAAAACGATTTTAGGTGGACGGGCCGAATATCGGTTCTGGGAAGATTCGTTTATTGGTTTCACCGCTTTATATCTTAATAAAACCACCCTTGAGCAACGTGTACGAGTCGGTCAGGAACCCTTTAGCAATTTTGTATGGGATATCAATACCGCGCTTAGTTTTAAACCACAGTTTCTTACTGATTTTACAAATATGTTTACTTTCAGTGAAACAAATGTCCCCTCATCGGTGAAGGTAGAAGCGGAATTTGCCCAGGTACTGCCCAATCCCAATACACTTGATAACGAAAGTACCGGGGATAATCAGGGAGTGGCTTATATTGATGATTTTGAGGGGACAAAAAGATCGACAACACTGGGAATCCGGTATACGACATGGACAAAAGCAAGTCCTCC
The DNA here is from genome assembly GCA_964489835.1 of uncultured Calditrichota bacterium. Taxonomy (GTDB): domain Bacteria; phylum Calditrichota; class Calditrichia; order JAJRVZ01; family JAJRVZ01; genus CAZBBC01. Next base: position 10,237 of record CAZBBC010000130.1, on the reverse strand, counting down.
AAGAGTATTACCCGATCTCTCACAAATGGTGGTGGTTGATACCATCGCCGATAAACAGAGGGGTCAGATTATCTGGTTTAATCCTTATGACCAGGAATTGATAAAAAACATTTGGCCCAACCGTGATGTAAATGCGGAAACCGGCCAGACAACCGATGTGCTGGGGGTCAGGGTCTGGCGCAAACCGGACCAGAGCGCTGACAGTACCTGGGCGGGCATTATGCGCTCCACGGCCAGTTTTCCGAATCAGCAGAAGACTAAATTTATTGAAATGTGGGTAAAAGATTTTACACCCAGTAATCCTCATCATGTGCGCATAAACATTGATATCGGTCAGATTTCGGAAGACTGGTATATGCAAACGGTTAAAAATGGCAGGAGAGTCTATGGTGCCCCTTCCTTGCGGGGATTGAATACAGAAGATATCAACCGAAACGGTATCTTAGATGAAAATGAGGATACAGGAATTGACGGAATACCGTTTGGTCAACCGGGTTACGATCCCACGGATCTCTGGAAAGAACCGGACAGAGGTACGAATAGCTATACCGGCATTAATGGAACGGAAGGTAATTCCCGGGCACAGTCAGCAAACTATCCTGATACCGAAGATTTGGATGGAAACGGTCAGGTGGATTTGCTCAATGAATATTTTCATTACAGTTTTACACTGGATCCGGACGATGAAGCATCATTAAAATGGTTGAGTGGATCGACAGAAAGCGGATGGAAACAATTTCGAATACCTTTGCCGGAGTATGATCGTGAAAATACGGTCGGTCTGCCCGATACCACCCTCCAATCGATTTATTATGTGCGGCTCTGGTTCAGCAATCTGCCCGAAGAAAAAAAAGAACTGCGTATCGCCACATTTGACTTTGTGGGGAATGAATGGGAGGAAGAAGGTATTGCCCCGAATGATTCAAGTGCCTTTGTCTTGAATGACTCCCTTTTTTCTCTTACGGTTTACAATTCGGAAGAAAACGTAGTCGCCATTCCCGGTGGTCCGGAACCTTACACATCACCCCAAGGTGTAGCAGGCGTTGTGGATCGTATAACCAAGGCGCGTTCCAAAGAACAATCCATTGTTTTTCGTATGATTGATTTGGAACCCGGCGCGGTTGCGCAGGCCAGAAAAACATTGTATGGCGACATTATGCAACTGGTCAATTACAAGCGATTGCGCATGTTTGTGCATGGGGATAGCAGAACGCTGCCGGTAAGTCCCGAAGACAAAGTAAGTCCCATTGAACTATACATTAAAATGGGTTCGGATGTCAATAACTACTATGAGTATGGCCAGGAAATATATGCCAAATGGTCAGCATTGAATGAAGTCGATATTGACTTAGATGCCCTGACCAGGGCAAAATTTACAGAAGAACAAAAAGTAAGTGTCCCGGACCGGCCGGGCGGATATTATAAAGTGCAGGGTAATCCCAGTTTGAACACCATTCGCTATTTTCGGGTAGGTATAAAAAACAATGATGTGTTCAGCTGGACCGGTGAGATTTGGTTGGATGAAATGAGGGTCTCCGGTGTGAGACAAGATGCCGGAACAGCATTAAGACTCAGTACAAGCATTAAAGTGGCTGATTTGTTTTCTGTTAATGGGAACTGGGAAAGTAAAGATGCTGATTTCCATGATATTAAAACTCAGTTTGGAACAGGAAATTCGATTGAGTCGCAAAATTACTCCGGGGTGCTAAATGTCGACAAATTACTTCCTCAAAGCCTTGGTATCTCTCTTCCTGTCGATGCCCGGGCGTCTTTTAGTAAGAATATCCCAAAATATTTTCCAAAAACGGATATTTTAACGAATTATAGTAATGCTTCCATCAGTGATAAATTATCTTCATTGTTTGGATTAAAGAAATTATCACCGGAACTGGAAAGTCAGGTTTCCTACTCGGAGGTATTCGGAATCGGTACAACTATCAAAAGACGTTTGAAGTCAGATGCCTGGTATTTATATTATACCCTGGATCAGCTGGCCTTTGATGTGGATTACTCTTTGAAAAACAGCCGGGATTACCAGACGATATTTCGCCGTTCAGAACAATGGCGCTTTTCATTCTCGTATTCAATACCGTTTGGGAAAAACAATTTTATCGAACCGTTCAATATGATGGAAGATTTGCCTGTTCTCAGTGAGCTTGCCGGTCAAAAAATATACTATTCACCCAGTGCTACCTCGCTTAGTTTAAATATTTCAGATCAGATGCAGGAAAACCAGCTGAGAAATGAATCTGCCACAACACGCACGGTTAACCGGACATCGACACGAAAGGGTACGATTGGATATCGGTTATTACCCAGTGTTAATATGACATTCAACCGAACCCATAAAGCAGATGCGGATTTTGTTAACTTGAGTGGGAAGCAGTTATGGAAATCTATTTTTACAAAACTCAATTTTGGGCTGGATACGGACATTAGTCAGAGTTATCAGTTGGATTATAAACCGAAATTATTCAACTGGTTAACCACGGATTATTCCTATTCCACAGATTTTCGTTATTATTTTGTCAATCTGACCAAAAATCAGAAACAGAGTTCAAACAAAATTTCCAGGCGGGCATCGTTTTCTTTTAGTCCCAGTCAATTAACGAATATGATTTATACCCCGGAAGAAAGCAAGCCTGCTAAAAGTAGCAGAAGGAACCGGCCGAAAAAATCTGTAAAAAAGGAGGATTCTAAAAAGGATTCAGAGGATGAACAAAAGTCAGATGAGACCAAAGACGAAGACTCAACGGAAGACAAAGCACAGTTTAAAATACCCAACCCGCTTTTATGGATTTTTGGATTTTTTGATTCCTGGAAAAAGGTGCAGACATCCTATAGCTGGAATCAGAATGTGACCAATTCTTTTGTCTCAGAAATTCCTACCTGGAAGTATCAAATGGGTTTAACCATGGATCCGGGTGTTCCCCAGGATACCAGTTTTGGCAATATTCTCGTTGGACCATCGGTTACCGATACCCGTTCCTTAAGATCATCGATGAATTTTGATTTTGCTAAAAATTTACAGGTGACCTTTAGCCATGAGTACAGTATATCCGAAACCTCCAATGATAAATCACGAACAGGTAATAAATCGAGCACTTTTCTTGCCTGGGGGGAGGATCCTACAGAAGGTTTCGAGGGTTTAGCGGGAGATATTCGCGGTTTTGTTCCTGATTGGACGGTAAAACTTTCAGGACTTGAAGATTTTCTCTTTTTTAAAGACTTGGCAAAATCGGTTACCCTTGAACATTCCAGAACAGGTAAATATACAACCACAGAAAAATTAGCCAACAACGAATTGGTCCCCTCCGCAGAAACCTTTGCACACAGTTATCAACCCTTAGTCGGTATTAATATTACCTGGTTTGGTGATGTTCGCTCAACCATCCGTTTCAATGAAGGTTCGACTTTTAATTTCAAATCGGCAGGAGGTGCTACCCGCTCCGAAAATAGTTCTTTTTCCATTACCGGTTCTTATGCTACCAGTGGTGGATTTCAGATCCCAATCCCGATCTGGCCCTTTAAGGGTGCGACTTTTAAGAATGAAATTAATTTTTCCCTGTCTTTTGACCGGTCGGTCAATAAGACTTTTCAGAAACAATTAAACCAGAATTCTTTTCAGGAGAATCAGAATAATACCTCCTGGAAACTGCGACCATCCGCTACTTACAGATTCAATAAACGGGTATCGGGGAGTTTGTACTATGAAACGGGGGTTACCGAAAACAAAATTAGCGGTAAATTTAGCTGGAATGAATTTGGTATAACCGTTAATATTGCCATTCGTGATTAGGCTATTGGTTGTTGGAAATTACTTCATCATTAGCTTGATCCAATTGTAAAAATCTCTCGCAGCGGCGCGAAGACGCGGCGAAAAAATTATTTTTAAATTTTTAAAAAGATTTTTTTTAATAAAAAGTGATCATATAGGTATAAATTATCTAAAATTAATCTTTACGTTCGCCGGTAGGCGAATCCACCCACTGGCGTGATCGCTGCGCCATTGCGAGAGATGAATTATCCAGGTTTGTTTAGAGATAAAATAATCATTTAACAGGATGATATCATGAGCTGGATAGAATTAAAACTTGACCTTCCCCAGGAAAAACTGGAAGAAATCTCAGGTTACCTTTTTGCCCAGGGGTGCGAGGGCATTAACATTACTGCCGATAATATAATCATATATTTCAACACGCATCGCTGGTCAGAAGAAATAAGGATCGGTATTTTGTCTTATATTCAGGAAATAATTCCATATTTTAGTCCGAGAAATATTCAGATTTTATCCGTATCCGATCAGGACTGGAATAAGAACTGGAGAGAATATTTTAAACCTATCCATGTATCCAGTCGGATTGTCATTAAACCGCCCTGGGAGACCTATCAACAGCATACTGGTGAAATTGTGGTGACCATTAATCCGCAAATGGCATTTGGAACCGGACATCATGAAAGTACACAGTTGGTAATCCGGATGATCGAAAAATATATCAAAAACACGATGAATGTCCTTGACGTTGGTACCGGAAGTGGTATTTTAGCTATTTTAGCAGAGAAATTGGGTGCAGAATCGGTGGTTGCCATTGATGATGATCCTACCGCTCTTAAAAATGCCTACGAAAATGCACAACTGAATGCCTTATCAAACAAAGTAAAATTTTATTTGGCACGGCCGGAAAATATTCACTCCTCGCAGTATGATTTGGTATTAGCAAATATTAACCGTAATGTCCTGATCAAATATGCCAATTTGTTTCCTCAATTATTAAATCAGAAAGGTATACTGGTCCTATCCGGCATCCTCCATATGGATGAAGTAAAAATGCTGGATGTTTATGAGAAAGCCGGATTTTTTCTGATTGAAAAAAATGCATTGAAGGATTGGATATCGCTTGTTTTTAAACCGAGAGATATAAAAAGTAAGAATGAAAAAAAGAATGACTTATCCGTTGAAAAACCTGAATCTGCATAACCTGTCCGAGAATTTTACGGGTTTGCTGGTAACAAGAAAAAATCAAAATAAGGAATAGATGTGCATCTAAAAATTCATCCACATTTATTTATGCTCGTCATTATTATTTTCAGCATTGGATGCAACAAAGAGGATAATCCTGTCAGTCTGGGGGTCGTACCATCGATCACCAAACTTGAATTGCAGGAGAAATGGAATATCCGTGCTACCCTCATGTATAAAATAGAGGTCTGGGCGAAGGATCCACAGGGTATAAGTAATCTTTCCGGTGTTCAGATGATTGTATCAGAATCGTCGAGCGGTAATCAGATATTTACAGACTCATTATATGATGATGGCGCCTATTATTATATAAACGACGGTGATGTTCTAGCCGGCGATGGTGTTTACAGTAACAAATACAGACCCGCGGATATCAATCAGACGCTGGAAGAAGCAGAATATCTGTTTCAGTTTATTGCGGTCGACAAGCAGCATAATGAAAGTCAGGTATTGGAATATCCGGTATTCTTTGGCCCGAACAGCCGCCCGAAAGTTCAAGAGATATCAGCCCCGGATATCATTCCATCCGGAAGCCAGGATATTATTTTTTCGATCACGGCATCGGACAGTGACGGTACCGATGATATTATTATGGCTTTTTTTGAGAGTGAAAATATTGAGAAAGGGTATAAAAAGTTTGAACAATACCTTTATAACGATGGCGATCTGACAAACCATGGGGATGTAACCGCGGGTGATTCTGTATTCTCCACGAAAATCAATTCTGATTTTTTAAGCGGTAAACAAGGAAGGTATAATCTTTTATTTTATGTCGAAGATTCCTTTAGGGAAAGGAATGCCGGAACTGCGGCGCATGAGGTCGTTATAGGAAATGATCCCGCTGAATTTCTCCAGATTAATGTTCCTGAGACTATGAATATACCGGCGACCGAAGGTGAATATAATCGGGAGTTGATGACTGCAGAAGTATCTGACCCGGACGGATTGGCTGATATCGATTCCGTTTATTTTTACTCTCTCAAGCCCGATTCAACCTATTCAAATGATGGTCTACCTATTCTACTGGTAGATAATGGCGAACCATTCAATATCAACAATGCCGGAGTTGAAGCCGGAGACATAGACCAAGGAGATGGTACATATTCATATTCGCTTCTTACTTTTCAAGACACAGTGACCGGACTCTATACATTCTCATTTTTTATACGTGATAAGGCGGGCAATCTGACCGGACCGGTCATCAAAACGATTAACATTCTTGGTAAATAAGGAATAATAAGGAACGTATTATGCACAGGAACGCAATGGTTCTGGTTATCTTTGCTCTGTTTGTGATCTCTGCGAAGGCCCAGATCTATAAACCCAATGGTTTCTATATCATATCTTCAGATATATCTAAAGAAGTTGGGACCTCAAAACAACCGTTGGGGAATGCTATGGTGGATATGGTGACCAAAGACTCCCTGCTTTGGGCAGGATCGGGATATGGGTTGAGCCGCACCAGTGACGGTGGATCCACATGGACAACCTTCTATTCCCGGGACTATCTGGGTAAGGGGGGTATTTCTGCCATGGCATTGATGGATGATTCTACCTTATGGATTGCTTCTGCATTTGATACATCCATTCAGGATATAGGAAATCTGGATGCCGGGAGCGGTTTAAGTTATACGCGTGATTATGGGAAAACATGGACGCACGTCAAACAACCCGTCGATCGCCGAGATGAGACGGAATATTCACCGACAACCACCATCGTGCAAAACCTTACCTTTGATATTGCCTTTACTGATTCCATTGCCTGGATTGCCAGTTGGGGTGGGGGGCTCAGAAAATCAATGGATATGGGGACCACATGGGAAGTGGTAACCGTGGATGGAAAACCATTTGATGTAAATGCAGGAAAAAATACTGGATGGAGGAACCACGTTGCATTTTCGGTCATGGTTGAGAATAATACTATATGGGTTGGCACAGCCAGTGGTATTCACAAAAGCACTGACCTGGGAAATTCATGGCAAACATTTGACCATCAAAAGCAGGATCTATCTATATCCGGTAACTTTGTGGTGGCAATTGCTTATCAACCATATACGAAAACGATTTGGGCAGCGACTATCGAGGCTGATACGGACCCATCGGAATTCCGGGCGGTGAGTAAATCAGAAAATGGTGGTGAAACCTGGGATACAATGCTGGCAGGCAGATTCGCCCATAATTTCGCCTTTAACGATTCGGTCGTATATGTCGCCACTGATTCTGGTATGTATGTTTCCAATGACCGGGGGCAGAACTGGTATATTTTGCCACGAATTTATGATTATCAGACGGGTGAAGAACTCTTAGACGATGAATATTTTTCAGCAGCAGTAAGCGCCGTTGACGACGTAAAACAATTCTGGGCCGGAAATGCGGATGGACTGGCATCAACGATCAATAATGGTAATACGTGGAAGGTGCACCGTTCATTCCGGTCGACCCGGGAAAGTCATACACCGAATGCCTATGCCTACCCGAGTCCTTTCTCGCCATCACGTCATGATTATATCCGTTTTCAGTACGATATCACGCAGGGTGGTGAAGTAATTATTGATATTTATGATTATGCGATGGATCATGTGGCGACAATCCGGGAATATGAATCTTCGCCGCTTGGTGAAACTTTTGATAGGAGTGCGAAGTGGAACGGAACCAATGATGCCGGTGTAGTCGTGGCCAGTGGTGTTTACCTTTTTAGGGTCAATGTAAATGGAAAAATCACCTGGGGTAAACTTGTGGTAATTAACTAGCCTGATTAATTTATAAAAATTTATGTTTAAGCGTATAAGTAACATATAATCAATGATTTAATCCCCCCTTAGCAAAGGGGGTTAGGGGGTTGTTTTAAACGTAATCTTTTGAAATATGTCAATGATTTACATCCCCTTAGTCTCCGCCAGTGGGCGGATCCGCCTACCGGCGTGACCCTTTTTTAAGGGGAAACTTTATTGTCGCTATTTGATAATTCTAAAAAAATACTATAGGATCACGTGCTACAAACTAAAATTGAGGTTGGTATTGAAATTAAAACTCGTATTTATTGCGTTTCTTCTTTATCCGCTGGTTAACTGGGCCAGTGAAAATGGGGGATATGCCGGATCCTTTTTGCGGATGGGTGTTGGTGCCCGGGCGATATCCATGGGAAATACAGGTGTAGCCCATCCGGTGACAGCCTATTCAACATTTTACAACCCGGCCATTACCGGATTTGCTGAGGATAAGACAGTTGGTCTCTCTTACAGCTTTTTATCTCTGGACCGGCGGTTTGGATTTGTAAGTTTTTCGATGAAAGTTCCACCAGAGGCGGGATTTTCTGTTGCCTGGATAGAAAGTGGTTTTGGTGATCTGAAATCGTATAATTCAATTGGAGAAGAAACCGGGGACATCAACCATTCTGCCAATGCGGTCTATTTTTCCTTTGGAAGAAAATTCAGCGAGAAATTATCTATTGGTGTTTCTTTGAAAATTCTTTTTGAGTATATCAATGATGGTACCGATGAGTTTGATTATAGCGCCAATGGTGTTGGGTTTGATTTTGGTGTGATTTATAAAATTTCGGAAGTTCTGATCATTGGTGGACAGGTCAAGGATATCAATTCCAAATTGAAGGCGAATACAGATAATATTTTTGAACGCGGAGGGACGACGATCGATAAATTTCCGGTCACATATAAAATGGGAGCCTTCTATAAATCATCTTTGCAATGGTTGCGGGGTGCCTATGATTTTGAATGGAGCGATAAAGGACTTAAAAAACATCATATCGGTTTGGAAGCAGTCTATGGTAAAAATCTTGCCCTGCGACTGGGACTGAATGGCAGCCATGTGGTTTATGGTGCAGGGATGGATTTCGAAATTTTGAAAACGGCATCATATCTGGATTATGCATTTGTGCCATCAGTCATTGATGAAGGCAGTAGTCACATATTTTCCTGGCAGATATTGTTTTGACAAGGTGTCGCCTTCCAAAGAATTATACAGTAGAGACGTAGCATGCTACCTCTCTACTTTGTTATTTTCATGGTTAAATAATTTTATTAATTGCAGGAAAGAAAATATACGATGAAACTATTTATTGCGCTTTTGATTCTTCTGACTGTACCGATGGTATTTGCCGGTACCGGAGCCAACGTTGGGTTTAGTTTTTTGAAAATTGGTGTGGATGCCAGAGCTGCAGCGATGGGTGATGCCTATACCTCAATTGCAAGTGATGCATCTGCGGCTTTCTGGAATCCTGCGGGTTTGGCAGGTTCTGAAGTGAAATCAGTCGTACTTATGCATAATGCCTGGTTACAGGATATAAATCATGAATATGCGGCGATTCACTTCCTGAATGGAAATCATAATCTGGCCATTTCACTCAATATGATCAGTATCACCGGTATTGAATTGCGGGGTGAAACAGCCAGCGATATTCCGCAGGGTAATACACAGGCACTCAATACTTATGTAGGCCTCGCTTATGCGACGACAGTGTTTACAGATTGGCAGATAGGAATGCAGATGAAATATCTTTATGAAAAGTATTATCTTAATTCTGCGGACGGATTTGCATTGGATTTTGGTATTCAGAAAAGCAATATTATTCCGGATTTATCCTGGGCAGCTGTGATTCAGAATCTTGGGAAGATGTCTGTACTAAAAGACGAAGAGACACGGTTACCATTTTTATTAAGAACCGGTATCAGTTATTATCTTCCATGGCAATTACTTGAGAAGCGTTTATTGCTTGCCGCTGATATCGTTCATGTTATCGATGATATTACAAGTTATAATATGGGGATGGAAATCGGTGTATTTGAAAATATTGATCTTCGGGTGGGTTATATCATGGGACGAGACAGCCAGAGTTTTACCGGCGGATTCGGTCTGCGTTATGATATTTTTCATTTTGCCTATGCCTTTGCCCCTATCAGTTATGATCTCGGAGATTCCCATCGATTTTCTTTAGTCATCGATTTTTAGAGGTATCATGAGGTCACCAGGAGCCTTCGGGGATATTTAATTCTTCGTTGTTTCATAGCTATATAGTCTAAATCACTTTAAAATTTCAGCGGAGAATCAAATTGTTGGTGAATTTAAAAAACATAGAGGCATTATTCAGAGAACTCACCCTAAATCCCTCTCTTGGAAAGAGAGGGACTTTAGGGAGCCCCTTCTCTTTTCAAGAGAAGGTCGAAGATGCGGCTTAGACGCAGGTTTGGGGATGAGTTTTTT
>CAZBBC010000129.1:0-13172 GCA_964489835.1 uncultured Calditrichota bacterium | reverse complement strand
ATCGCACCGGCCAATCCGACCGATTGTTGCAGGAATTTTCTTCGTTTCATCTGACGCTCCCCAATCAGTCTTTATCCCAGCCACCTTTACTTCGCAGATCTTCAACAATGGCCTCGGCCCGGGATTTTAGTTCCATATAGTCCGTTTTTGCCACCCGGTTCAGGGGCATTTTTTCAGGCTCCAGAATCTCAATATGTGAGGGTCGTTTATAAGATGCCATATCTTCACATACAGCGAATATTTCCTCTTCATTGAGGCTAACCCCAGGTTTTTTCTCAACGAAGGCGATAATGGCTTCGGTGAACACATCATGCTGGGCGCCGACCACCGCAACATGAGACACTTTTGTTTTTAATTTAGCGGAAATAAATTCCTCAACCTCGGTCGGGAATACATTATTGCCCTTGGGCTTGATTAGCAGTTTGGCCCGGCCGGCAAAGTGAAGCCCTTTTTCATCATACGAACCTAAATCACCGGTATAGACAACGCCGTCTTTCGTGAGCGTCTTTTTAGTATTTTCTTCATCATTCAAATACCCAAGGAACATCTGTGGGCCTGAAAAACATATTTCCCCGGTTTCACCTTTGGCTTTTTCCTCGCCGGCGGTACCGTCTTCATTCATCGGTCCGCGAATGGAAAGAGGGCACAGGGGCATATCAAAACCGATACTGGCCAATATATCATCGACGGTGCCGTCCAGTGGTGAGTAGGTAACAAATCCGGCGGTTTCCGTCAGACCCAATCCGGTACCAAACTGGGGGGCCATCGTGGATAACTGTTCCAAAAATTGCCGGGTTACTGCCTGTCCGCCATATAAGGCAAATTTGAGCGAAGACAGATCATATTCCTTATAATTTGGCAAACGCCATTCCATAGCAAACAGGGCAGGGATCTGACCAAATACGGTTACTTTATATTTCTGAATGGCATCGAGGGATTCGTCCGGTTTAAATACATGTAATAATACGCTGGTCCCGCCGCCAAAGATGGTAGTCGCCAGTTGTTCGGTGACACAACCCACATGACTCGGTGGCAGATTAACCAGCATCAAATCATTCGTTTCTATCTCAAAGGCCACACCTAAGCCAATATTCTGAATCAATATATTTTCTGAACACATGAGAGCCGGTTTTGGATATCCGGTTGAACCGGTGGTAAAGATAATTAAGATAGGATCACGTTTACTGACCTTTTTTTGTGCCCGTTTCACCTTTCCGGTGATCAGGGCCTTGATAAATATTTTTTTAATGTCTGCAGCGAACTTCGTAATACCGACAGCACCTTCCACTATTTGATCCTCTTCCTTCTGGAATTGAATAAAATTTTCACAAGCACCACCATTTACTGAGCCATGTTTATTTATCATATCAGTAATTATTGGGCGAAAATCTACTACCGGGGTATTACCGAGACAGAAAAATGCTTTGGGTTTCATTTTCTGGAAACATTGATCCACTTCATATGTTTTCAAGCGGGGATCTAAGGGGGCGAAGATCGCTCCGATCCGATAGCAGGCATACATGAGATAAACATGTTCTTTGAGGAGAACGAGCATGGTGGCCACCACATCGCCCTTTTTGACACCCATGTCTAATAATTTGGCGGCAAAGGCCTTGGATTTTGTGGCAAAATCCTTCCAGGTTATCTCCTCACCCGTATTATATTCGATCAGGGCTAATTCGTTCGGTTTTTCTTTTGCCCAACGGTCCACCCAATCAAACATACAGGGATAGTTTTCTAACTCTTTAAATAATTCCAGACATTTTTCATCTTTTTTAGGATCTCTCATCGGATTCTCCTATGTAAAGTTTAAATAGCCGCCTTTTAATACAAATTTGTGATGCTTATCTGAAACATCAAAATATAAATCTTGCCGGTTCTTTTTTAATAGCCGGATAGATAGTTGATTGGGAGGTACCACAATATCCGTGAACTTTCCGGATACCACATTGACCCGCCGGGGATCGTTGTTGAGTTCCTTTCTGATCAGTGTACTTACACTCATCGCCAGTGTTGCTGTTCCTTGTAATATTATATCAGGCAGGCCCATGGATCTTGCGAATCCCTGATCAGTATGTATGGGATACACTATCTCATTACATCCATCATAGAGAAAGGGAGCCACTCTGGAAACAGCCATTTTTTCTTCCCAGAGAGGCGAATCTTGTTCTGTTTTTGCAGTGACCGGCAGGGCCTGTGTCATTTTGCCGGGATCAGAACATTTACTTCCGAAAATAATCGCACCAAGAAATTCCGATAGTACTTTTTGATTATTCTGATCATAGTAATCAAATTTAATAGTGATCCTGGTTCCCTGTTTATGGGGAAGCAAAGCAATGATTTCACCGATAATGCTGAGTTCATCACCGGGTTTTAGTAAACGGTGTATTTCCAGATATTCAGATTGATGGACCAGGTTATCCAAAATATTTCCCGGAAGATCAGTTTCCCACTGTTGTTGTATATTTTCAATGATTTTCCAGGAAATCCGAACAGGGAATAGGGGATGGGCTGCCATTTCCTCTCCCTGTGCTGTTTTGTAATATATCTGATTCTCATCTAAAATGGAAGCGGCATAATTAGAAATTTGCCGGTCATTTACCTGAAATGGGTACGGTTTGCTTTTGGTACCTACAATTTGCGCACTGATCTTCATTTTAGGCATATTTAAAGATTTATAATAAAATTTAAGTTTATTTAGCAATGCAGCTGTCATTTGTATTTCGTATCAGATGATCTTAAAACATATTTTTTCGACAGGATAACAGGATTTCAATAGCGGTAATGGTTTATGCGTAGAGACGTCCCGGCGGGACGTCTCTACATATGCAGAAAAAACATTTTTAATACAATAAATAAATCAATTATTATCTTGTTTATCCAGTTATCCTGTTAAAATTAAATCACTTTTCAGGCACTTTATATTCCTTCTGCAATCTTATTAGCTCTTGTTTAAGATCGGTTATGATGCTCTCGTAGTCCGGATGGTTATACCGGTTCTGCATTTCATGGGGATCTTTCTCTAAGTCATATAATTCCCATTCGTCCAGATCGTAGAAGTGAATCAGTTTATACCGTTTGGTTGCCACCCCTTCATGCCGGCGGACACTGTGAACGGCCGGGTATTCATAATAATGATAATAAAGGCTTTTGCGCCAATTACCCGGTGTCTTTCCTTCCAGCAGAGGTTTTAAACTGATTCCCTGCATATCCGGGGGCTGATTAACACCGGCTATATCCAGGAAAGTTTGGGCAAAATCCAAATTTGAGACGAGCTCCTGATTCACGCTTCCCGGTGGAGTTGCAGCCGGCCAGCGAACAAGAAGAGGCGTGCGGAATGATTCTTCGTACATAAATCGTTTATCGAACCAGCCATGTTCGCCGAGATAAAATCCCTGATCCGAAGAATAAATAACCACCGTATTCTCACTTAACCCGGTGTGATCAAGATAATCGAGCAGACGACCGACATTGTCATCAACGGATTTAATACAACGCAAATAATCCTTCATGTAGCGTTGATATTTCCAGCGCACCAGTTCTTTGCCTTCTAATTTTTCCGATATAAATTTTTCATTTTTTGGGCCATAGGCAGTCTGCCATGCCTGACGCTGTTTTTCATCCATCCGTCCCATGGTTCGATCCCAGGCACGGTCTTTTTGTCCGGCTTCCCTTACCTTAAGATCGGAGTCTAATCTCATTGTTTTTTCGATGCTCATATCCTGCTTTTTCGCGGCGGTTCCCCTGGTTTGATAGTCATCAAAAAGATTTTCCGGTTCCGGGATAAAAGTGTCATCGTATAATGTCAGCTGCTCCGGACCGGGTTCCCATTCCCGGTGTGGTGCTTTATGCTGAACCATGAGCATAAAAGGTTGTTCGCTATTTGTTGCCTCTTTCATCCAATTCAGGGCCTTATCGGTGATGATATCAGTCACATAACCATGTTCTTTTTTCTCTCCTTCCATGGATAAAAAATCAGGATTATAGTAATTACCCTGACCGCGCAGCACATCCCAGTAGTCAAATCCCACCGGTTTCGATTTCAAATGCCATTTCCCGATAATTGCGGTCCGATAACCGGCTTGCCCCATTAATTTTGGAAAGGTTTGTTGATTGCCGTCGAATACGTCCCGATTGTCTCTGACACCATTCAAATGGCTGTGTTTTCCGGTAAGGATCGTTGCCCGGGAAGGGGCACAGATGGAGTTAGTGACACAGCATCTGGTAAATAGCATACCTTCTTTAGCCAGACGGTCGATATTTGGTGTCGGTGCCACCTCGGCCAGACGCCCCCCGTAAGCACTGATGGCCTGATAGGCATGATCATCACTAAAAATAAAGATTATATTGGGCCTTTTTGTCTTCGTGCAGCTATACGACGAAGATAATAATATTGCACCCGATGTTAGGCAGGATTTTTTAATAAATTCCCGGCGATTCATTGTTTTTTTCTTCATTGCTCCCTCATCAGAGATTAGTTGACCAGAATTTTATATCATCGCGGACCATTTCTTCCAGTGCGAATTTTGGACAGATATAATTATCCAAAAAATTGAGTAATGAATATGCGACATCTTGCAATGATTTCCTGGTTTTCTCATCCGTACACTGGCCGGTCTCATCAAATACCTGTTGTACTCCGGCAATGGATACGGATCCGGGGATAACAATGGCCCCTATATGTGAGCATACCCCCTTTAAGTGTTCAAGAGATTTGATGGCGCCGATTTTGCCTCCGGCAACGCCTATCAGGGCAACCGGTTTTCCGGAAAGGGCAGAAGGAAAGCCAAGATTTTCTATAATCAATTTGGTCATCGCTGCAAATGTCCCGTGATATTCAGGGGTTGCAAGTATAATACCGGCGGCTTCCTTAACAACCGTTTTCAGTTTTTTCTCATCACCCGTTGGCGAATGGCCCGGGAAAGATAACGATAATTCCCGCGCATCTAAGACGACCGGTTCAATGCCTGCATTTCGCAATTCCTCATTCACAATGTCCAGTGCCCGAAAAGTGTAATTATTCGGACGGTTTGTGCCCGATATCGTGACGATTTTTTTCATCTTTTAATTCCACATCAATTAATAATTTGTTGTTTTATACGTTGAAAGTCATTTCCTACAAATTTTATTTCTTTCATCTCCTTATCCATCACGCGTATAAAGTCATTGACTTCAGAAGAGGGCATGCAGCCCCTGATCATCGCCTGCTTAACTCCTTGAAATCGAATCAGAGGTTTGGCGCCGCCGGATTGGTTTGCGTCAAATGAATCGATGGTCAGTTGTCTGACATCATCGCAGATTAGGGCGTGCCGGTAATCGGGTGATTGTAATTTCAGGTTAATATCCTGTAATTTAAGGCCTTCTACGTGGCGGCAAAAAAATCCATAGGCGGGCAATGTACCGAGCATTTTCGCGCCGGGATATTTGCTTTCATGTTCAGGAACCTGAATTTCTGTCTGATCTGCTGTTCCTCCCCCTTTATATGTAATCTGGATATTATCCAATATGACATTTTCTATGGAGTGATCGGGGATACCTATAATGGGGCAGGGCAATTCTGCTCCGGTGGCTATGACATTACTGATGACTACATTCTTAAGTGTTCCGGGTATGGGAGATTCCATATCGCGTCCGCGGTTGCCGAGGCGCAGAAAAATGGGTGTCTGGACATTTGACATTGAAATATTAGAAATGGTTACTCCATCGATATCTCCACCATCCACGGACTCAAGGGCAATTCCCGAAGTAGGCGGACTGCCGCTGGCTCTGTTATAAAAAACGCAATTACTGACGGTGATATATTTAAATCCGCCACCCGACTCGGTCCCCAGTTTAAAGGCATTGCAGTTGGTAGCCAGCAGACAGTTTGTTACTGTCAGATATTCAACGGCACGCCGGACGCCCAAAGAAAAGCTTGCCTTTGGCACAATCGCATCATCCCATGTCTCGATCTGGCAGTTTGCGATACGAACATATTTGCAGCCGTCGGGGTCTATACCATCGCAGTAACCATTAAAGATATTTACCCCGTCAATATTTACATAATCCGTACCCAGTAAACTGATCGCATAATTTGGGGCGTTCAGAATGGTTATATCTTTAATCGTTACCTGTTGACATTGTTTGAGAGCAATGGGCTTCGGTCCACCGCGTTTGCTGCGATTCCCATCGATAATACCGGTCCCGAGAATCGCTACCCGTTCGACATTCTCACCCCAGATCAA
Organism: uncultured Calditrichota bacterium; assembly: GCA_964489835.1. Classification (GTDB taxonomy): domain Bacteria; phylum Calditrichota; class Calditrichia; order JAJRVZ01; family JAJRVZ01; genus CAZBBC01. The sequence continues at coordinate 6,948 of CAZBBC010000129.1, read as the reverse complement.
AGAATAATGAAAGAAACTGGTTTCATGATCGGCATCATTGGGGAAATCGAGTGTTTCGTATGGATCAAAATCATCATTATTGGTGCTGGCTTTTATAATCGCCCCATGATCAAGGAACAAGGCAACATTACTTTTCAAATGCAGACTTCCGCTTACATAGGTTCCGGAAGGAAAATAGACTGTTCCGCCACCATTGCGATGACAGGTCTCGATGGCCTTCTGAATCGCCTGGGTGTCTTTGAACTTCTCATTCGCCTTTGCTCCAAATGTGATCACATTATAAGTTGATGGTGGTTGTTGCATCGTCTGTGCCGGTGCGTTTGTATATAACAGTAAAACAATCGGTGTCAGGATATAAACGCATATGCATATAAGGCGATAAATTTTTTTCATTTTTATCTCCAGAAAATAGAATATATATTGTTAAATTAAATAATAGATGTCAAATATTGACTATGAAATATTTATTCCCTGATAGGGGAATAATATAATAGCCCAGGGCAACGTCCTGGGACATGTTTTTACAAAAAATTGGATAAACCCTGAAAGGGTTTAATATTTCTAATTCCCCTTCAGGGAATTATTTTGATTATGTCGTAATTTATCACAGGGCGTTGCCCTGTGCTTTTATATTATTCTCCTTCGGAGAATATTACTATAATTAAAACCTTTTACAATACAAACAATGGAAAATTTATCATTAAAAAACCAATCATTTTAATCTCAATAACTGCTAGCGTCAATCTTTACTTTCCCCCGAAATATCCAGTAAATACTGATCGTATAGGCTAAAACAAAAGGAATTCCGATGATGGCAAAGATTAATATGATGCCCAATGTTTTTTGTGATGAAGCGGCATTATAAATGGTCAGACTGTATTCAGGATTGATGGTCGATAATACCAGATTGGGAAAGATACCAATAGCAAATAATGTCATCAGAGACAGAATTGCAGCGGCTGATGATGCAAATGCCCGTAATTCTCTGTTATGATGAATCTCCCGGGGGATATTTGCAATGGCCAGCATGTTAAGTATCGCCACCAGAAATAACCAGGGGTGATAAACAAAATGCCGGCTCATATGCGGAAAATATATCAATGTGGCCATTGTAACCAATGTATATGAAATAACAAAAAATATGATTGTGTTATTGATCCATTCTTTTATTTGTAATTGTAGTTCGCCTTCCGTTTTCATTGCAAGATAGATCGTTGCGTGCATCATAAAAAGGGCAATGGTGGTTAATCCGACTGAAAGCGAATAAGGACTGATCAAATCTAAGAAATTACCGGCATATTCTTTATCTGCCCCAATGGGTACCCCTATGATAATATTGCCTAGGGCCACACCCATCAGGAAGGCGATCAAAATACTTGAAGTGCTGAAAGCAGCATCCCACATTTTACGCCACCAGAGCATTGGTTGTTTACTTCTGAATTCAATTGCTACCGCCCGAAATACGAGCATAAACATTAATATCATAAAGGCCGTATAGAATCCTGAGAAAACGGTTGCATAAACATGAGGAAAAGCGGCGAAGAGCGCACCACCACCGGTCACCAGCCATACTTCATTCCCATCCCAGACCGGTCCGATAGAATTCAACACCAGTCTTCTATTCTCATCACCTTTAACAAATAAGTAAATCGCACCGACCCCTAAATCAAAACCGTCCAACATGGCATATCCGCTTAAAAGCAGGCCGATTAACATAAAACATATAGTATTCAGATCGAAAAAAGATTCCATTGTTTTCCTCGTTTTTATTATTCAACAATGCCCTTTTGATGCGAATAAACGGAAGAGGTTTCTGCTATATGATCAGGCCCCTTTTTAATTTTTTCATTGAGAAGGTAAATAAACAGGATAAAAAGCAACGTATAAATCAAAAAGAACAAAATCAAAGAAAACCATATTTGCGATGCTTCCACTACCTTCGATAATCCATCGGAAGTTCTTAAAAGTTTGTACACAATCCACGGTTGTCTGCCAACTTCCGCGGAAATCCAACCAAGTTGATTGGCAGCCTGGGGCAACAGAACCGAAAAGACAAGCAGGTATAAATACCATTTTTTATTAAATAATTTACCGCGCCACCAGAGAAATGCTCCCAGTACACTGATGCCAATCAGTGAAAAACCAATCGTAACCATTAAATGATAGGATTGAAATACTAAATTGACCGGCGGTTTGTCTTCAGGTTTAAAAGCATTCAGCCCCGTGACCGGATAATCAAAATCACCGGAGATAAGAAAACTAAGTCCTTTGGGAATGGCGATACTAAACCGGATTTCTTGGTGATCATCATTAACCCAGCCAAACAAATACATTGCTGCAGGCGCAGAGGAGTCATAGTGCGCTTCAAATGCCGCTAACTTTTCCGGTTGATTATCTGCCACTCCCATCGCACTGTTATGACCGGTAAATAATTGAAAAAACGATGCGAAAAGAGCCAAAGATAAGGATATTTTTATTGCCTTTTTGGATAATTCAAGATGGGTATTTTTGATGATATAATAGGCACTGATACTTAAAACCAAAAAGGCCCCGGCCAACCAGGCACCGGATAATACGTGAGATATCCGGTCAATTGATGAGGGATTGAAAAGCATGGCCCAAAAATCTGTGATTTCTGCTCTGGCTGCCAGTCCTTCCCCTACGATATGATAGCCTGCCGGTGTTTGCTGCCAGGAGTTTGCCACGACAATCCATACAGCACTGAGCATAGATCCCAGAGATACCATGATCGTAGATAAAAAATGAACTTTTGGGGAAACTTTTTCCCAACCAAAAACCAGTATCGCTAAGAATCCCGATTCCAAAAAAAAGGCAAATATACCTTCGGCAGCCAGAGCACTCCCAAAAATATCTCCGACAAACCTCGAATAGGTGGCCCAGTTGGTGCCGAATTCAAATTCCATGACAATACCTGTCGCTACGCCGATGGCAAAGATCAGGGCAAATATTTTAACCCAGAATTTTGTCATCCTTTCGTATATTTTATCGCCGGTTTTAAGATATAAGCCCTCCATAAAAACCAACAAAACGCCGATTCCGATACTTAGCGGCGGAAAAATATAGTGAAACGCAATGGTTGTGGCGAATTGTATCCTGGCCAATAATTCAACATCCATAGACAAACCTTTCTATTTTGTCCCTGAAATACATGTTCAATTTATTTTAAAGAAACTTATCAAATGTTTCTATTTTACAAAAGGATTTTTTCAATTCTTAATATTCCAGTTGAAATTACTGGGAGATTGTGAGTTTTTAGCCTCAGGTATTGCATTTGAAAAGTGGTACTTATGTCCCCGAACAACGGGTACCCATACTAAGGTTCTTTGGCTGTTTGATAAAGAACAGGATTACTAGTACGTTACATAATTTGGGTAAACTATATTAAAAAAAACTCATCCCCCGGCCCCTTCTCTTGGTAAGAGAAGGGGAGAAGAGATGATAAATTTTAGTTTGGAGCCTTGGGCGCGCGATGTGTTATATTTAAATATTCATTAATTTGATTTTGTTAAATTCTTATTTGATATCTGCAAAATTGGGTACTGGAATTTTGACTTCCCTTAAATATTCAAATATTTTTAGATTGGTGACTTTAATCTCATTTAAAATTCTATTCCTCTCCTTTTCTAAGGCCATACATTCCTTCCGAAATTCCGGTTTGGATACGGGCATTGGTAGGGAGTATTTTAACTGCATTCTGAGGGCTTTTAATTGACTATAATTCAGGTGATAATGAAACGGATTTTTTCCGGTAATTTCTTTTGTTTTCACAATTCTTTTCCAGAGGGTGTCGGTTTCGAACCATAAGGCTCTCTCTCCGATTTTCTTTCGCAGGTTTAATTCAACATTTTTAAATCTTAATAATGGAGCCAGCGATGCCTCTCCATAGAGTTTCCTTATTGCTGTATGCAATGATTTTTCCGGATCATACCCTTCAGGGTTCCAAAGGAAGTCATTAGCTGTCAGGGCTGCCACTTTCATATCTTCGGAATTAATATTACCATTGATCAACATGCCGTTTCCTGCGGTTATATCGCTGAAATCAGATGGCAGATCATTTGAATAGGCGCTCAAAAAAGCGATTGTGGTAAATGGGTGGTGACTATAAATGGTATTATCCCAGAGGAAGGGAATTCTTCCCATTAAATTATTTTTCCATTCATGAAGATCTTTTGTGGTGATATGTCTGCTTCTGACATTGGGGCCTGTCCAGAGTATAAAAACTTCTGCAGGCATATGTTGCCCGATATAACTCAAATCGCGTTTCAAGGGCCCAAAAGAATCTTCTTCCCATGGCGTATTTTTGTAGAGCATCATATCACCATATTTAGCATCTTCATAGGTATAAAATGCCGGTACATAATACAATTCACAATGGTATGAATTTTTCTGCAGCCATTGGGAAATCTCCTGCATTAAATAACAGTGGGCTTCTGCCATATGTGTAAATTTTTCTTTGTCCTTTTTGCTGGTAAGCACATATCCCTGGCCAAAAACGAAGGGTGGTGTATCATCTGCTAAGATCATTAATCTCTCTGAACCCTTCAATATGGCCGTTTCAATGACTTGCAGGAGTCCGTTAATATCCTGATCATTGGATATTTCTATACTTTCCCCGCTGTATATATTGTGCTGTTGCATCACATAAGGGCTGCCATATTTGTCTTTCCAGTATTTTATCTGTTGCAAAACATCCATATATTCTTTGTCAACTTTTTTCCAGGAATACTGCCTGCTGGCCAGCGCAATGGTTTCTATCTTGTTATGTAAGGCGAAGTCTAAAAGTTCAATAACATCAGTACTGTTGGTAAGGGTGGGGAATATGCGTCTGCGATAGGTTGGCCAGTCCTTAATATTATATAGCTCTATCGCAGCTGTATTACCTTCTGAAAGGATTAATTCGTTGAAGGTAACCACACCGTAAAGCAGGCCTAATAAACTTGGTGAGGCAATGGTTATTTGGTTACTTTTCTCAGAATATTGGATAGTATAATATTGATCATTAATAGCAGAAGGATCATGCTTTGTGATAGAGAGATTGATTCTAAATCCGTCAGATATAAATTTTGCATCATTTACAGGTAAAACACCAAGATTGATTTGAGATTTACTCTTGACCAGTTTTTTTAAATAATCCGCGGCCTTTTTTTCGTCTTTACTAAAATAATGAACAGGAATTGTTGCGTGATTGTTTTCCAGGACAATTGCTTTACCTAAAAATTCGCAACTCTTTGGTTGCGGGAAGATCAAAATTTCAGATTCTGGTACAGATTTAATATATTGAGAATAAGAATTTAAGGTCAAAACATGGATTAGGATCGCTATATAATATTTGAACATTTTCATAGATACCTTATATCTCCTAAATTATTCTCAATACACCTTCCTTCCCCCATAAAATCGGGGACAAGGAGGGGTTGGGGGAGGGATAGGAGACTATTTTTTTCTTTGTTTATAGCCGATTGCTGCGTTATGCTATTATAGTCAAAAACTGTGTTATTTTAGTTAAAATTATACTAACTCGTATATTTTATTTCTCGCGACAGCGCAGCGACGCGCCAATTTATAAATAATTATTTTAGTTTTAATCCGTGTTAATCCGTGTTAATCCGTGGACTATTTTTTTTGTTTGCAGCCAACGGCTGCGGTATGATTTAATAAGGTTAATGATCAATTGTTAATCTGACAACATCGTTTTAAATTCCTGCAAATGATCGGTATAAATATTTTTGGGAAATATATCGTATTTATTACATAGATAAGCTGCATATCCCACGACCTCACCCATCATTCCGGTGGTCCGCATCACCCGGGTTGCTCCAAAGGCAATATGAGTAGTACTTATATTCCTTCCTGCCATAATACCATTGCCAATGATCTGATCCGCTCCCACCAAAAACCGTATCCGCCGGAGTATTATTTATCAGTAGGTTGAATTTCCCGGGCCCTTCCGGATATGGGGCCCAGTCTTTTGTTCGTACCCATAGGTGGTACGCCCCTGGATTTGTAAAATTCACCGATGTAGTAGCATTTTTTACCGGTTTTCCCAAACCATGAGCTAAAAGGTAGGGTGAGCCCATGATATCCATAAACTGCTGATCAATCACCCACTGTCCTTTGTTCTCAAAGCCCTCTGCCTCAATAAAAACAATATTTTCCTGCGCATAGACAAAACTCAGTATACCTATAAGAAAAAATACTACTTTTTTCATTTTTTCCTCATTCATTTCCCTTTAATAGTACCTGATCATATTTATCTTCTTCAACCAGGATTAGTCTTTTCTCCCCACGCAGTAGATTGTTTTTCACTACAATACTCTTTACCTTGGCAGCATCAATCCGAATGGCAGCTACCTGGTTTTCGCTTGTATAGATGATATTATTTGAGAGAATGTAATCCTTCGTAGGGGATTTGGTCGGATCGTGGGATGCCTCATTGATGGTGATATTTGCATTCCACCTTTGATGCTCCTTCAGGCCATTAGGTTTACGGCCGTTTCGATCAAATATATTTCCTGTAACCAGAAGCCCGACACAATCCGGTGCCCATAACCCCTCCCGACCGCTATTGGCAACAAGATTTCCCCGCAGAATACAATTCTGTGATCCCCGTTCAATGGTCACACCTCGGGAGCCGTTGTCCCTGACAATATTATCTGAACCGAGGACATCCGTACAGGTCTCCAGGAAATAGCCGCCCATCTGGGCGCTATAAATCTTGTTGTTAACAATTTGCCCCTGACGACATCTGTAGAAATGTGTACCGTCTGATCGTGATTTCTCCAAGCGACAACCACGCACTACAAAATCCTGCACATAATAAAAGGCAATCAATCCCTGATCTTGCCGGACGCTGCCTTTTTCAGGGCCAGGTTTTTCAGAAAGGTAATCACCATAATAATTACAACAATTTTCGATGATAACATCTGA
>CAZBBC010000128.1:10310-13212 GCA_964489835.1 uncultured Calditrichota bacterium | reverse complement strand
GACAGGTTGTATGTTTAAAAAACATTAATTGCATAACTCCTCCGATTTAATTAAAAATTGTATCACATTTATACCAATTTAAATCGGAGGAGTCAAAATGGATACTAGTCATGATACTTCACTATCTTTTAAGAATCAAAACTTTTTTATTGGCATCGATACTCATACAAGTCAATGGACTTTAAACATCATATCTATGAACATGGTATTAAAAAAACGTCTTTCAATTGATCCATACCCATCGGTATTATTAAACTACATGCAACGACATTATCCGGATGGCAACTATTACGCCGTCTATGAAGCCGGTTTCGGTGGATTCTGGGCAGCCAGAAAATTAAACAATTTAGGTGTCAAGTGTATTGTCGTTCATCCATCAGATGTTCCATCCAGCCATAAAGAACGTCTGAATAAGAATGATCATGTTGACTCACGAAAACTAGCTCGTTCCCTAAGTAATGGTGAATTAATACCGATTTACGTACCGGAAAAAATAGCTGAAGAATATCGCCACTTGAATCGTCATCGACTTAAAACAATCAAAGATCAAACCAGGCTCAAAAACCGTATCAAGAGTGTGCTTCATCAATTTGGAATCACAATTCCTATAGCCTATCAGGAGCGACGATGGTCAGGTGCTTTTATTAACTGGCTTTTAACCATTAAATTCGATACCGAATATGCACAATTCGCTTATGATGATTTAGTCGATCAGTATATCCATACCCGGGATAGAATCACAAAACAATTGAAAAAGATGCGCATCATGGCTAAAGAACAAGCGCCGTTTAATACCCTGATACCTTTATTATTGACGGTACCTGGAATCGGCTTTATCACGGCAATGACACTTGCTACAGAAATCATTGATATGAATCGATTCAAAACACTTGAACACGTGGCCTCATATGTTGGTTTGATACCATCGATTCAGTCAACCGATGACACAGAAATTAAATCCGGTATAACACCACGTCGTAATAAATATTTAAGAACAATGCTGGTCGAAGCGGCCTGGACAGCAGTAAGAAAAGATCCGGCCCTAACCATGAAATTCAATCAACTGTCCCGGCGTATGAACCGTAATAAAGCAATTGTCCGAATCGCAAAGATTCTACTCAATCGGATTCGCTACGTTTGGAAAAACCAAAAACCATATGTGTTATCAGTTGTAAACTAAGTGCGTTTTTGCCGTTCTTTTACATTTAGATCTTTGTATGTTAGGTGTGGATCTTTTTGTTATCCTTGTCCTTTTGTTTTGGATTTCATGACAGGTTGAGATCACACTTGTTTAGACTAAACGTAACATTGCAGCACTCGATATAGTCGGGAAAGACTGTTCATAACAGGTTGATCTTTTTTATTGTCAAAGAACGTCTATTTTAGTTTCACCATGTAATCCGGAGGAGTAAACCTAGTGGATAGATAGTATTACTATATCTTTTTTTGTAATAAATGATATTTTTTGCTTGTTTTTTAACATAACAGGATAACTGGATTCCAAATACTCAGACTCTTTGTAAAATCCCAATGTCCAATGCCAAATGTCAAATCAAGTCCCAATGTCCAACACTCAATCAAATCGTAAGTATCAATCTGTAAATTACAAATTCATTTGTTATTTGGATTTGGGATTTCATTTGAAATTGGGATTTTGACATTGGACATTATTTAACCAGCAGCATTTTTTTTACATCCTGAAACTCACCGGCCGTGATCATATAATAATAGACACCGCTGGATAGATCGCCGGCCTCCCATTCGATCTGATGATGGCCGGCATTCTGCCTTTCCGAAACCAGTGTCGCCACCTTTTGCCCTAGCAGATTATAAATGTTTAGATCAACGTAATTCGTAATTGGTAATTCGTAATTGATCATTGTTTTCGGATTAAAGGGATTGGGATAATTGGGATAGAGTTTAAAGGCTTCAGGTTTCAGTATATGATCATCCTCAATGCCAGCAGCAGGGCTGATATAAAATACAAAGGTTTCCGAACTCCACAAACTGTCTCCTTCGATATTTTTGGCCATTACTTTCCAGAAATATGTTTGGCCGAGAGTAAGGGATGTAACATAAAAAGTTGTATCGTAAATATCAGAAAATATTTTTGGATTGCTGAAATTCTCAGTTATATCAAGGTGAAGTGTATATTCCAGTTCCCAGAAAAAGTTTAGGTGAATTTGACTTGCTTTCTGCCATTGGAAGTTTACGGTAGATGAATATATTGTTTCATCATAATACGGCGTTTTAAGTGAAAAAGGTTTTAGCGAATGTAAGATGGGATCTTTCAAATAGTATTTCCCATATATGCTCCAATAACCACTATCTTGACACCTGCTTGACCAGCAAACCACAAAATCGCCATTGGGTAAACTAGAAACACTAGGTGACCATTGAGCATCATAAGTGTATGTATTTACCTGGAATTCTTCTCCCTGTTTGATACCCATCTGATCATACACCTGTCCAAAGACACCGAGGTAACTGCCATCCTGTCCCATACTTTCCCAACAAATCACAAAACCGCCGTCCGATAAGCCACAAACACTGGGATATAATTGCCCACTGTTTGTGTACGTATTCACCTGAAATTCTTCTCCCTGTTTTGTGCCTATACTATCATATACCTGTCCAAAGATACCATTCCCATCACCATCCTGGTCGGAGCTCTGCCAACAAACCACAAAACCACCCCCGGACAAGCCACTCACACACGGAAATCCCTGATCAGACATGGTATACGTGTTCACCTGAAATTCCTGACCAAGTTTTGTATCACTGTTATTAAACAGCTGAGCGTAAATACCACATCCACTCCCATCCTGGCCGTCACTTTGCCAACAGACCACAAAATCGCCATTGGGTAAACTAGAAACACTAGGTGACCATTGAGCATCAT
>CAZBBC010000128.1:0-10210 GCA_964489835.1 uncultured Calditrichota bacterium | reverse complement strand
ACCTGGAATTCTTCTCCCTGTTTTGTGCCTATACTATCATATACCTGTCCAAAAATTCCGTCCTCGCTGCCATCCTGGCCACCGCCATGCCAACAGACCACAAAACCACCATCGAGTAATCCACAAACGCTGGGATTTGATTGCCAACTGTTTGTGTACGTATTCACCTGGAATTCTTCTCCCTGTTTTGTGCCTATACTATCATATACCTGTCCAAAAATTCCGTCCTCGCTGCCATCCTGGTCGTAGCTCTGCCAACAAACCACAAAACCACCATCCGATAAATGACCAACGTTCGGTTGCAACTGGTCCCAATGTGTGTAAGTATTTACCTGGAACTCTTCACCATGTCTTGTAGCAGTATTGTTGTAAATTTGTCCAAAAATTCCATAACCGCTGCCATCTTGGCCGCCGCTTTGCCAACAGACCACAAAGCCTCCGACGGATAAACCACAAACACTAGGAATATATTGATGATTATTGGTATAGGTGTTTATTCGAAATTCCTGGTTATATTGGACAGTCTGGGCGTTTAATACGATGCAATTAATTAGTATTGGTAAGATAAGAATTATGTTACCTCGCATGAAGGTCTCCTTATTTTGAGCTGTATCAATTGCTCTCGCAGGGTTTTTATTAAACATACAACCTGTCAAATTTTTATTTTTTTTAGTAGCATATGATATTATTTAATAGCAGTGTTTTTGTGTAGATTAAAGATTCTCCATTTCTAATATCATAGAAATCTCTAAAGGTTTAGAAGGATCAATGACGGCGGAGCGGGTTACCGGTTTATAGCCATCTTTGATCAGCACCAATTGTAGGGAATCGGGAATAACAAATGTTCCTAATTCATTCCCGATCTCATCCACCCAAACCACCTCTTCGCCGATCGGGAAAATATTATAGTCGACTTCCAATTTACCCTCTGCATCCGATTTGGCAAGAGGAATACAATCCAGTGAATGTATATGTTCCGGATCAACCATATTCAGAAACAGTTGTTTGCTATCACTAAATTCTCCGGAACTCAACTGATAATGATATAAATTATTACTTACAAATATCTGTTCATCATTCAGACCATCCCAGGTGACAATATGAAGGCCTGCCGGTAGATCACGATCGATTAATGTCCTGATGATTTGAGAATCAATTCGGTTTAATATCCGCAGGGTCACCTTTCCGGAGACCGGCAGTGAAAACTTGATATTGGTCTGCGGATTGAATGGATTGGGGTAATTCTGATACAATTTGTACACCTGGGGTACCATCGTTGAATCGGTTGAATCAATGCCGGCGGATGGACTCCCTGTTTTTGGTGTTTTAAATTGAAAATGGTTGATGTTGGAATAAAAATGCAGTCCAACATCTTCAACGCCTGCCCCGTCACTATTTTTAATATCAATATAGAGTTTGTTCTCTGATTCAGGAGGTTCGCCGGTATTATCACACGACAAGAAAAACATTAGACTAAAAGCCAATAGAAAGGCTGAAATCGAATTCATGGCTATCCTTTCAACTAGGAATCAATACAGTTTTGATCACTGGTCTGATAGAGTTATAAACCACGAAGCACATGAAACGCACGAAGATAAAAACAATTAAGAATTTAGAATTATGAATTTAGGAAGCCTCGCAAGATATTATTTGAATAGTTACATTCTTAATTATTAAATCATAATTTGAAGAAGACCTTCGTGCTCATCGTGGTGAACAATTCAATCTAGTCAGACAGAAGTTATTCACTCATGTACTCGAAACACTATAATATAAATATAAATGAGGAGATGGCAAATTGTTGTGACAAATGGTACAATAGGCCTATATCATGCTTATTTAAAGAAAGAATTTGGTCATCGAACCACACTAAATTTATTCTCTCTTTTTTCACGAATAATGCTGAAGCCACCAGTCTTTGATTAGCAAATCACTTTGGAAGAGTATTTTTTTAAATCGCTGGATATCAAAGCAACACGTAAGTCGTGCACTTTATAAATTTGACTAGTGGATCGAATTGGACAATAGAGTTTGGGACTTGATTTGACATTTAACATTGGACATTGTGATTTTAATCAAAATCAGAATTACCTTAGGTGACAGTTTTGCCTTTCGGGGGAATTTCTAATTAATTATTTTAAGGTTAGAAGGCAACACCAACCACAAAATAAAAGATAGATCAAAGGTTACGTCGGTATCTTCATTTCCTCCATAGGGCTGGTGAAGAAATCCTTATTCAACTCTCTAATTTGCCCCACCAATTTCCGATTAATGATTTAGAGGTTTTGTGATCATGTGTTCTTCATCAAAAACGGGTCTTATAATTATAGCATTACGGCTAATATAGAAAGGAATATCCTCTTCCCATACAATTCCAACACCATCAATGAATGGGTAAGCCAGTTGATATGTACATGGAATTACAAATTCTCCTTCTTTATTTATATACCCCCATTGATGATCGAATTCAACGGGCGCAAGTCCACATGAAAAACTGCCGCCATTGGAGAAACGGGGTTCGATTGCCATAGTTCCCTCAATATCGAAGACGTGATTTCCCATTGGGTCTATGCATTGAAAAGTTTTTCCGAATTTGGTATAAATGGCCGATTCACCTTTATTTAGTAAGAGTAATCCATCGTGAAATTTTACCTCAGCATCATAAGCAATGTGATGTACCTTGGTTTCGGATTGGACAGTTATTTTAGATCGTTTAAATTTTTTTTTAATTTTGGATTTATATCTGTATGTCCGGTGGAATCTATAAATTTTAGATACCCATTATTTAAAACTGGAAAGTATTTTGGATTTTTGTATTCTTCTTTATATTCATTAGTACCCCCTATTATGGTAAAAAACAACGGAGATGTACTCTTTACACTACTTTTCTTATTCGGGTAGAGGAATTCGGTTTCTACAAAAGGATTAAACAGACGAAGTCGGATCTCGATAACCGAACTTTTTGGCACCCGTCTCAAATTCTTATCACTTGTTTTTTTAAAGATGATATATGAAGAAATTGTATCTACGACCTGAACATTTTTATAAATACAACCATTCTTATAATAAAGGTCATCTGCCTGAACAGAATAACTCATGATAAGTATTGCGCATAAAAAAATATAAATAATATGTATCGTTTCCCTTTTAATCTTTTTTACGCAAAGCCCCGTCGACAGATCAGGGCCTGGCAGCATTTTCATGGTTTGCTTTAATATAAAATAATACCATGTTATAAATAATGAAGTGACGAATGATACAGAATGTATAATGAACCAAATGATAAAATCCTGGGCAAGTTGTTTTAGCTTTTCGGATAACGGGAATGGATTTTTTCTAAAATATAGTTATAAATTAACGAACTCCCATACATAACGATATTCTACCGCTAATTTTTTATTTTAAATGTTGACTCATATTCTAAAGTTATAGATATTAGAGCATTCATATATTTGTCCTATCGGATTGCTCAAATTCGTGAAAATATAAATAATAATGCGGTGATATCTTATTATGGAAAATAGTAATGAAAGACGTTCGATGGAGCGGATTAGCATTCCGGATGCACAGGTCTACTACAAATCAAACCAGGCAATGAATTATTTTACTCTTCCCAGCGGACCGATGTCATTGATTAATCTCAGTAAAAGCGGGGCCTGTTTCGAATTTAGCGATCAGATACCGTCAGGAACTCCGGTTCAACTGAAGATTGTGATCCAGGGGGGCAAAAAGATTATCGCCAAAGGACAGGTGGTCTGGACCAGTATTGGCAAAGGAAGTACCCCTTGTGCCGGGGTTCAATTCCTGCCTTTTGGCAAGAGTAGAAGATATAATTCACTTCAAACATTATCCCGCTTAAGAAAGCTAACTGATAATCTACATTAAAGATTTTTGTTATACTTTTAATAAACTAAACACAAAGAACATTAAGAAGGAGATCCTTCAACTAATATTTCGTCCCTATCGGGACTTTAGATTATTGGATTATATGATTGCTATAAATATTTTGTCCCTAAAGGGACAGTTATATAGTGTAATTTTCTTATTTTAGTCTATAATTTATTTTATCAATCCTATGCTTCGACTGTTATACACTAATGATCTGCATAATTCATGCGCTTTTTAAATAATTTTTTTTATAATATAAAATTTGATATACCAATCCCAATAAAAATTCGGTTTTGAGTATCAATGTCATTATTATTTGACCAAATGATTCCATATTTACCAAATAAACTGATTCCAAAATTACCGGTTACATGACAGAAAATTCCAGCGCCGAAGTCCAATTCGCTTCCATCAAAATTATCACCAACCAAAAAGAGATAATCGGTAAGTATGAATGGCCTTAGGTTGTCTTCGCCAAAATACATTTTTGCTATTGGGCCGGCAAATATTTGTTCAAGAGATGCCGCTCCATATGACTTATAATTTATCTTTTGATAGTAATATGATATATCAATTCCCAGGGAAATATGATCAACAAAAAAATATGAAAAAACAGGTTCAATCTGCAGAATCTGTTGGGTGCTCTTTTGAGCAGAGGTAAATGCGGTGCTTAAATGGGTATATGAAATAAATCCGGATATTTCGGTTGCACCGGTTTTTGTGAGAAGTATGGAGTTTATTGCCTTGGTTACATCGGTGTATATTTCTTTTAAATCCTTTTCCTGTGCAAACAGGTGTAATGGAAAAAGTAAAAGAATAGTAAAGAAAATGAATACTTGTCTCATCTTGATCTCACTTTTAAGTTAAAAGTATATAACATTAGCTGCAAAATTGCGCCGACCTGGTTAATATACGATAGTATGCGATACACCAGGGCATCCAATTAAGCCGCGAGTTTGGTGGTACTTATCGATATAATATTAAAGGATAAACCGGTTCACTTGACTTAAATGGGTGTATTCTTAAAGAAACCGGTGGAAACATGAGTGATAAATCAAATTTTATATTTTTGGTGACATATGCTTCGCAAAAATCACAATTTAATTCGCAAGCGTAACCGTATCCGGACCACTGATCTTATACACATGACAGTAATCAGCGCCAATTCTGAAATTAGCCATGAATCCAAAATCGCCTTTTTCTCCTGACACAACTATTCTCTCAGTGCTTCCTCTCACTTGTTTAAAAAATCCATCGTGAAAAATGATATATACGCCATCCTAAATATCCTGTTATCCTATCAAAAATTTTTCTCTTCAGGTCACAGGATACTATCGTAGCAATACTAATTTTATTGCATGACTAGAAGTACTATTTTTCATCAAACAAAAATACACACCACTGGAAACGGGTTTCCCAGAATCGTTATCACCCATCCAAAAAACTTCCTCTTTCCCTGATTTTAAAAATCCGTTAAAGAGCTTTTTAATCATTCGCCCATTAATATCATAAACAGTCAATTTAATGTTATCATTCGTGTCGATCTGAAAAGGAATGGTTGTCTGGGAATTAAATGGATTGGGATAGTTTTGAGATAATTTAAATTTTTCGGGTTGTTTAACCTCGACAATCCATGTCTGATAAGTCTTGTACGGGTCATTAGAAATCATTACTCTAATATTATTTAAACCAAGATCTGATTTTCCTGGTATGAATATAAATAAAGTGTCAGTCGAGGCAAGATTATTATTATGATACCAGTGATAAAGAACATTTTCATCAGTGTTAACGGAGAATACTATTTCTTCACCAAGATATACCGAGATCGAATCAGATGGAGGGTAAGAAGAACTTATAACGGGAACCTGGATTTTTTTCCCGTAGGAAATTCCGTTAATCCTGGCAGAAACCAAATCTTCTCTGTAAAATGAAGATGATCTTGAACGACTCATACCGCTATAGCCAAATCCTTTCGCAAATCCTGTACGTGTCCAGATGTTCGGGCTACCGCCCCAGAAGAAAGTCTGAACGGTCGTGGGTACATCAAGAACTGATGTATTTTCTATTGATGGATCAGTATGTGGTGGGTATTCAATGGTACCCCAGGGTTGAGAGAAAAGATTGAGAATTACAACTTCATAATTTGTCTCTGAAGCACTTGAGGAATATTGGTAAATGTATCCATCGAATGAATCCACGCGTTGGTAGTATTCTGACCTGCTGTTATCCAAGCATATGGATTCATTTATCAGGACTTTATACAGGTTTCCATTAGGCAATGTTGTGTCCCGAATAACTTCCACCGAATATGCTGCTGATATAGATTCTTCGCCTAACGAATCAAATTTCGTCTTATATTGCCATTGATCTCCACTCTGTAACGGATAATAGTGCAATTGTTCAATTTGTGAGTTTGTTAGGATTCTGATCCCATAGGCAATCCCGTTAATTTTGGCATAGGCCAGATCCTCTGTGTATCCAGTAGCGGGAGTTGAACGGCTCATACCGCTATAACCAAATCCTTTCGCATATTTAATCCGTGTCGAGCTGAGGGGGCCACTGACCCAGAGAAAAGTCTGAACGGTTGTGGGTACATCAAGAATGGTAGTATTTTCTATTGATGGATTATATTCTGGAGGCGGTCTGTCAAGGACCTCCAAAGGATGAGCGAAAAGATTGAGAATTGCAATTTCATAATTTGTCTCTGAAGCCCATGAGGCATATTGGTAGACGTATCCATTTGATGAGTCCACACGTTGATAGTATGCTGAGCTAATGCTACCTGAGCCGATAGATTCCTTAACCAGGCGCTTATAAAGAATTCCATTGGGGAGTATTTTGTCACCTGTAACTTCCACCGAATATGCTGCTGTTATAGTTTCTCCGCCAAACATACTGGATCTTGTCTTATATTCCCAGTAATCCCCAATCTGTAATGGGTAATAGCGCAATTGTTCCATGAGTGAGTCTGCCTGGGCATTAACTACAGACGGAATAAATACTAAAAGAATTAGTGATGTTTTTATAAATTTTATCATTTCGTATACGCACTCCCCCATCGGCTGGCGTTTAACTGACGGCTATCTATATCACCTATATACCAATGTCAATCCTTGACACAGCGCACACTAAAGCCATAGCGTTTATAATGGTATTCGCGGTTGACGTTTAAATTATCGAAAAACAGGTATCGGCCCCAGGCGTAGTTAGTACTGTAATCTGTAGCGGACCATAAGAATCCGGCACGACGTACTTCGTTGTAAGTACCTGTAGTGCCATAACGGTAACCGCCCGGCAACACCGATAATCCGCTTTCGTTTGTGGTACTTAGGGGGGAGCCATACCAATAATTGGCATCCTTCATCTTACTGCCTTCGTCCGTACCCCGCCAGCCGGTACCAATGACTGCCAATTGGCTCATTCCAAGGTACATTTCCAGCTCTTTCCACTCTTCTTCCACAGGCACATGCCAGCCTGACGGCGCAAGATTGCGGCTATCGTCAACCGCATACCAGTTGTATAACAGACCATATATTTCCCAAAGGCCATCATCGTTGTTATAAACACAATAAGCAGCAGTCGTCAGATCTAACCAATCGGGATTATCTCTTACATTTGGGATAGCATCCCCGTTCCGGTACCGGGTTACTTTCAGATTTTCAGCCATCCACCATTGGTTGCCAACTTTTACCGTCAGGTACACATTGCCATCGATATCCGTTACCGTTCCCGTTTCGAAGGTACTTACCGATTTTGTGGATTCGTCAAATAAGTTCCGGCTATCGGTTACTTTTAATTTTACCGTATATAGTCCGGGTAAACTGAATTGATGGGTGGGATTATAAGTCGTAGAGTTGGTGACATCCCAGGTACCGTCATTTTCCCAATCCCAATTAAATCTTAATTGAGAAAAGAAATCTTCCTTATCACTACTGCCTGATGCATCAAATTGGAAAATTGTTGAGATATCTCCATTGAATGGTGAAATTGTAAATGATGCAGTTGGTGCTGTATTTGCATTGATAATGATGGACACGACGATTGATTCACCCATATTATTACTGGCATCATATACTTTTGCACTTATGCTATGACTTCCTATTTTTCCGCTTGTATCCCATTCATACTCGTATGGTTCGCTATTGTCGGTAAACTCCAACTCACTATCGATGTAAAACTTAACTTCTTTTACAGATTCATTATCT
The DNA here is from genome assembly GCA_964489835.1 of uncultured Calditrichota bacterium. GTDB lineage: Bacteria > Calditrichota > Calditrichia > JAJRVZ01 > JAJRVZ01 > CAZBBC01. The sequence goes on along the minus strand of CAZBBC010000128.1, from coordinate 2,117 downwards.
TGTGCATAGGCGCTTATCGTAATAATAGTACCCTCTACAAATTCAGAATAATCCGCAGGAGAAACAATTGATACCACCGGTTTTCGATTATCAGATGACGTCGGATCTTCCTTGCATGTAAATAAATAAAATAGCAATAGTAATACTATTAAAAAATATTTTTTGTGATACATCATTAGATCCCTCTTGAGATTAGTAAATCACTTCCTACAATTACCACTTATTATATCTTCTATTGTTGGGTTATAATAATTAAGGTGGACATAATACTCGATGTTCGGATTATTCTCCAATAATAATTTTATTCCACATAAATCATGCAAATAATTATTATTTGAAAATGATAAGCTGTTCACAGAGATTAAATTTTGAAATCCATCAAGATTGGAGAGATTGTAATTATTGTAGAACTCGATATCCCCGGCAGAAGTCAAGTTTTGAAACCCGTTGATATTTTGAATTTGAGAATTCCCCGCCAGATATATTTTCCCTCCGACCAATGTCAACTTAGATAACCCATCAATATTTAGTAATTCATAGTTGTTGATAATGCTAAAATTATCTTTAATCTTGACCAGGTTTTTCAATCCATTAAGGTCTTTTATACCATAATCCCTGATATATAAATCGCCCTTAACGGTATCTACGCTTTGCAGAAAATCAAGATCTTCCAATGAAGTTTCACTTAAAGATATAGTACCGATAGATTCTAAATTCTGCAATCCTTTGAAATGACCCCCACCACTCAGATATAGTCCCCCAATTGAACGGAGATTTTGAAACCCATCAACACTTCCACTTATACTTAAATCTCCGCCAATTTTAGTTAATTTATTTATACCATTTACTCCATGGCTGATTTCTAAGTTTCCGCCAATAAGGGTAATATTTTCTAGATCTACAGTACCTAAATAATAATTATAACCTATATGAACATTACCTCCAACATAGACCAAATTCCGCAAACCTTCAACATTTTGTATGCCATCTCGGCGCATTTTTAGATCACCGCCAACCGTAGTCAGGTTTTGTAAACCGTCTATATTAGGGAGATACTGGTTCGAAATGATATCTAAATTACCGTTTAAAGTTGTTACCCTTTCTAAAGCATCAATGTTTATTAATTTATTATTCTCATGGATATTCAGACTGCCCGTGATATTAGAAAGACTCTGTAAATCATCGAGATTGACTATCTTTTCCAGGACATCGATTGTCAAACCGCCCACGCTGATTATATTTTGTAGTCCATCCAATGAAGTCAGGTTTTTATTATAATGTATGGTTAATGTTCCTTCGATAGAAGACAAACTGAAAAGACCGGAAAGGTCTGATATATTGCTATAAGGGACTCCATAGATGGTAACTGAATTTCCTAATTTTAAGTCTCCTTTTATGACATTATATTCATTTTGAGCAAAATCATTAACCGCTTGTTGATCAAATAATTGTTTTCCACTATTTAATACATTTGCCTCGAGTGTTGTAAAAGAAAAAGTGGCAGAGGCATTGTTTCCTTGTGGATCAAAGGCCATGACTTTGCCCGTATAGGCCGTATGGTGAGCTAAATTGAAAAAGGTGTGTGAATGGTTGGAGATAGAATCGACGACCAGATGATCGTCCAGGTAAATCTTATAGAATATATCTTTGCCTTCCGGATCTAAGGATGGTGACCATAAAATAGATACAACGGTGAAATTTATTGATTGAACAGTAACTTCAAAAGGATAGGGCGATTGATCATCTTCAGAATTATTAATTTCTTTTGAGCAGGAAATTAAAATGAAAAAAGTTAACAAAATAAATGCAAGATTTTTCATGATTATACCCTCCTTAAAGAGAGTGACCTGAAAAATATAAAGTAATTGTAAAAAGATTCGATTCCTTTGAATATTCAAATCTTGGTTTATCAATATTTATCTCAATATAGTATATTTAAAATAAAATGTTGTGATAAATGTATCAGGCAGGAAGTGTATTTCACAGTAATGATTTTTTTTACTAAAGGGGACTGTGTTTAACCGGCAGCGGGACAGGGCAATACTAAAACTCGGGCCAGTACTGAAGGACTTGTTAGAGGCCAGTTTTTAAATAATCAATCAATTTTATCTTTTTCC
>CAZBBC010000127.1:5423-13225 GCA_964489835.1 uncultured Calditrichota bacterium | reverse complement strand
GAATTTGATCTTTGGAAATTGTGATTTGGAACTTAATTGGAATTTGGTATTTGGTAATTGGGGTTTACCCGCAGGGTTGAGGCTCCCATGTACTCCCGCTAAAGTTTAAATCCGAAATCCTAATATCTAAATCCTAAATAAATTCCAAATTACAAATGAAATCGCACTGACTCAATTTCCAATTTGTACTTTGAGGATTTGGATCTTGCTAAATTGTTGATAAATGATCGCCCATAATGATTAATCTCAGCAGGCTTAATTATCACAAATCTATAAAAAATCCCCTAAATTTTACTGCCATTATTGTAAATTGCCACTTAATTGCCACTTCGAAGAAAATGTCAAATTTGGGATAATTTTAACCTAGCTTAAAATCCCAATCATTTCAAATGTTTCCGCAGATATGAGAGTGAAGTTTTCGTACGAAATACGCGGTTTGATTCAGCGAATGTATAAGACTTATATTTTCTTAAGTTGAATGTGTATATTAAAATGTTAGGACTGAAAATCCGTTGCTTAAAAAATAATTTACCTTTTTTTACAAAACATCCACTTACCCTATTGTTTCAAGATCTTTTAATATTGTATATTTATCTTAACCTGTTTATCCCACTCCTATCCGAAAAAAGGAAATTAATTAATTGACTTTCGTTGAAATCATTTCAATCATTGTTGCCGTTATTGCTGGCCTCGGACTGTTTCTGATCGGTATGAAAAATATGTCCGATGGGATGCAGGCAGTCGCCGGTGATAAACTCCGAAAATTGATCAACACGGTCACTGATAACCGTTTTGTCGCCTGTGGCGTGGGCGCGACAGTCACTGGTCTGATTCAATCGAGTTCGGTTACAACAGTAATGGTTGTCGGTATGGTTAATGCCGGGATCATGACGCTCAGACAGAGTATTGGTGTAATCATGGGTGCGGATATCGGAACAACGATAACTGCCTGGCTGATCGCCTTAAAAATTGCCGATTATGGCCTACCGATACTCGGTATTTCCGCCTTTTTTTATCTGTTTGCAAAGAATGACCGTATACGCTATACCGCGATGATGCTTGTCGGCCTGGGAATGGTGTTTTTCGGGCTAGAAATTATGAAGGAAGGATTACTGCCACTACGGGATAATGAAAAAATACTGGGGCTTATGTCTCAGTTTGTCCCTACAAATTATTTTGGTCTGATAAAATGTATAGGGGTGGGAGCTTTAGTCACGGCGGTGATCCAGTCATCGTCAGCTACGGTGGCGATAACTATTACTCTGGCAAAAACCGGCATCATTGGTTATGATACAGCCGTTGCATTGGTGTTGGGTGAAAATATTGGGACGACAATAACCGCTTATCTGGCATCACTTGGGGCATCGACCAATGCCAAACGATCCGCATTTGCTCATATATCGATTAAAGTTTTTGGTGTTTTACTACTTATCCCATTTTTTTATCACTATTTGGAATTTCTGAATAATATTTTATCCGATAATATTGATATTTCCAGCAGAATTGCCTTTGCCCATAGTGGTTTTAACATTTTAATTGTCAGCCTGTTTATCTGGTTTGTTCAACCGCTTGGTCGTTTTGTAACTTTCCTGGTGCCAACCAGGGATCATGAAGAACAATCACACCTGACCTATCTGGATGTCCGCATGATTGAAACACCTATTATTGCTATCCAGCAATCCTATGATGAGATTCTGAGGATGGCAAAAAGTGTTCAAAAAATGTTTGACTGGTTAAGAACATTTTTACCTAAAACCAGTAATAACGAATCAATTGAAAAGCAAATTTTTCATCGCGAGCAGGTCCTTGATTTAATCCAGAAAGAAGTGGTTGAATTTATCAGTAAATTGTTGAAGGGCACAGCCCCTCAGAATATCTCTGATGAAGCGCGTAAACAATTACGCCTGGCTGATGAATATGAATCTCTGAGTGACTATGTAGTTAATACCCTGAAAATTTTAATCCGAATGAAAAAACACAACGTGGGTCTGAGCGAACAGGGACGTGGGGAGATCCTGTCTTTACATGATTCAGTGACAGAATATCTTGATTTTATTTACCATGCGGTTCGGGATCGGAATGAAGATATTCTAAGCAAAGCGATGACTGAAAACTCAGCGATACGTCGCAAAATTAAAAATTTTCGGTCAAGCCATTTAAATCGTCTGGCAGCCGCAGAGACAAGTCCGATGATGAGTCTGGTTTATATGGATTTATTGAATTCCTACCGTCGCATACTGGACCATTCCTTTAACATCGCCGAAGTCCTTAGTGGAGAAAAATAAAATGATTGTTAAGTGAGAAATTTCAGGATTTTAAATTTGATCCCCATATTTTCGATATGCCATTTTTGCAGATTGCCACTTAATTGCCACATCGGAGAAACTCACATAATCATGATAAATTCTCTGGATCTTCTGAATCCAATGATATCAGGTGTTTTCGATGGTTAGCAAACGGATATATATATCAACACACGCGGTTGTCTAAACCGGATCAAATATTATTTTCTAGTTTCAAATTACTGCATCAAAAATATATATTGCTTTAAAGTTTATATCTAATTATCATTTGACATAACTTACACAGACCGCATGGATCATTTGAGGGCAAAACACCTTATGAAAAGTTAAGGTCTCTCTTAATAAATGGATGATTTTATCCGGCAGGGTCAGATGTATTACACTGCGATCGTAACAAAGAAATTAAGATGATAGAGCATATGCAAAATAAGTATCCACCAACTGACCAACGAAAGCTGTCGCCGCTGAAGATAGTGTCATATGCGGGCTTAGCCATAGGAGCAATAGGTCTCGTCTGCATACTGGCTCTCCTGATTTTCCCTGATCCCCTTGTGAACAGATTCATCAAACCCAGGATTACAAGGGCTTTTGCTGAGGCGTATCCCGCTTACGCAATACGCATCGGCAATATGAATTACAGTGTCTTAAAGAACCGCTTTGGATTTGACTCCGTTACACTGAATGCAGTCGATAGCACATTCTCGGGCAATATAGGTCCGTTCTCCATGCGCGGAATCGGCTGGATACAGCTTCTGTGGGGAGGAAGTCTTGCACCTGATGACTTTGCAAGCACAGTTGTAGATGCACAAGATATCGAGCTGAACTTCCCGCAGGCACAGTATAAACTTCGTTGCAGACTACTGCGTGTATCAGTGCCGGATTCAGAGATAGTAGTTGATACCTTGACTTTTCATCCTTTAAGCGATGATGAGCAATTTTTTGCAGGAAGCGAATTTAGAAAGACTCGGTTTCGCCTTATTGTTTCATATGCCAGAGTAATGGGTTTTGCAGGTCTCGAACTGCTGCAAGGGAAGATTTACCGTACCCGTTCCGCCAAAATCCATGAAGCATTCCTCGACGTTCTGGTTAACAAGGACAAGCCCAACAGCGAAGAAACTTCAAGTCCCCTTATGCCGAACGAGATTCTTTCTTCGATAAAGGGAACCCTGCAGGTCGATAGCCTGAGTATCATGAACGGACGGCTGAATTACGGTGAGAGGTTTGGTGTCGGCTCGAAGCCGGCCCTGATAACGTTTGATAGCATGCAGGTGTTGGCAGAAGGAATTACCAATCAGGGCGATTCTGGTGCCGCTTTAGTTATTTACGTACAGGGGAATTTCATGAAGGCCGGGACGATGAATGTGCGAATGTCAATTCCTTGCACATCGCCTAAGTTCTCGTTCCAATACTCTGGTTCGCTGAGTAGAATGGATCTAAGCGCGCTCAATCCATTCCTTGAGACAGCCGAACAAATAAGCATCAAAGGGGGAGTTCTTCAGGCGGCAACATTTGCGATCAATATTGATTCCGGACGCGCCAGCGGTAATGTGCGGATTGTCTACGATGACCTGAACTTTGCAGTAATTAACAAATATACGGGAAGCGATAAGGGCTTTTTCGATGGTATCACTTCGTTCATTGGCAACACCTTAAAGATCCGCGGGACCAATGTGCCGGATAAATCGGGTTCGCTTAAGATAGGGGAGGTGAACTATACAAGGAAGCAGGATGACCCGTTCTTAGGATTTACGTGGTTCGCACTTCGCAGCGGGGTGGGGGATGTTGTCGGATTTTGAGTGAAAATGAAAAGGTTATTTATGACTGATCAGACTAATTCTAAGCGCGAAATCCGAAACAAATTCGAATCACCTAAATTCCAAACTTCTATATTATTAATCGTTGTGAAATCCACCCACTGACAACTAGTTGTAAATCCGAAATCCGAAATAAACTCCAATAACCAAAATAAAAAATAAAAAAAGTCTTGACATTTTTAAATGCTGTTTTTATTTTACTACTAAATAGTAGTACTAAAGGATTTAAGGGCAATATTTTTAGAAATGATTTGATTATGAAATCGATAACCAGAGAAAATGCCGAAAATCTATTCAACCATTTAAAATTGAAAGAAAGTGTATTGTATCAAAACAAGAAGGAAATAAGGGTGCGATTCGAATTTTTAGATGATACTATTCTTATTATAAAATACAATGGCAAAAATTTAACTAAACGGTATTATATAGATGAAAATTAACGCCGTTGTGGTTATTTTTGTTATTACCCTGTTTGACCAAAGGAAACAATGATGAATGATACACAAAGAATTAAACTGATCGAAGACATCGGATTTTCAAAAATAGAAGCCCGTGTTTATTATCTTTTGCTAAAAAAATCACCGCTGACAGGATATAAAATTGCCAGTGAGATCGGAAAATCAAATTCCCATACTTACCTTGCGCTTAAAAATTTAGTTAAAAAAGGGGCGATATCTTTATTGGAAGGAAAGAAATCGAAGGAATACATCGCTAATCCAATTGAACAACTGATTGAGATTCGGATCAAAGAAGCAAAAAAACAAAAAAACATGGTCTCCGAAGTATTTAAGGATTTTAAATCTGAGTCAGGTGACAATCAAATTTATCGTTTTAACAATAAAGAACAATTACGGCTGAAAGCTTTGGAAATGATTGACAATGCGAAACATGCCATATTAGTGGATAGCGAAACAGCGCAATTGGATATGATAAAATATAAACTTGAAGATGCTGCAGCCAAAGGATTGAATGTCATTGTGGAGTCGACAGGTAAGGAGCAAATTCCAAATTGTTATATGGTTGAATCATTAAATATAGATAAAGAAACCATCGTTCTGGATTTTGATTGGTTGGTTATTTCTGTAGATGCTGAAAAAACATTGGTGTCCTATTTTACAAAAGAAGATGAACTGATTGAAGGATTATGGATTAGTAATAGTCTGCTTTCGGATTGGTTTTATAACGGTATGTTTTATGAAGTGCTCAACAGATTTATGATAAACTTATTTGGTTCGGATAAATCTAAAGAAGAAATTTATGAGGATATAAAAGATTTCCACAAGAACTATAGATATTCAAAAGTACATGTCTAAAATTATTGGATAATAATGTCTTAAGGGTTTTTTATACTTATTGGGCAAATTTTACCTTATAGGCGAATAATTGCCAAAATCACTATCAATATTACAACCGTTTAATCGTACCTTGGTGTTTCGGTAACTTTGTTTCTTCTGGCGCGACCCGGCAGTTTTGCTAACTCCTTCAGCTCTTCCAGATATTTTTCGTAAACTTCCCGCAGCATACAGTCGTGGCGGACACAAATCGAAGCGGCCTTTCCGACTATTTCGCCCATCATACCGCCGGTCTGCATCACGCGTATCAGACCATGTGCCTCATGTGTAACTGAGACATCGCGTCCGGCCATCAATAGATTCCTCACATTGCGACTGTATAAACAGCGGTAAGGCACGTGATAGGGAGGATTAATATATTCTCTTTCTCGGAGCCCGTCACCGATAAACGGGTCGTCAGGATACTTCTTTCCATATCTTTTATCCGGACCATGTAGGTCAATAAACCAGGCTGCGGGCACCAGGCCATCGGGAAATTCGTGGTTCGAAACGATATGCTGCTCGGTAAGTATGATGTCACCCAATAATCTTCGTGATTCCCGGGGTCCGGCGATGAATGCCACCCATTCGAGTCGGGCATTTCGATGTTCCTTTGCGCCGCTTTTATTTTTCATGGTGTTCCATGCACCAAATATGGCCCGAAGATTCCAGTCACGAATATATTCCAGATCGTTAATCGGATGTTTGTCGAAACCGGTTTGCCAGTTCCATTTACTGCCTTCCTGGGGTGGATAAGGAAAGTCACTCATCTCAAGTTTCAACGCCCACGGGATATCGGGGAATTGTTGAGGATTCTCTAATTGACGCCAGGTCCACATATTTGTTGTACCTGAATGGCCCTTCTCAGTCATGTCGTAATCTGCACCTGCAAGAGCGCCAACCGTTCCGTGTCCTGTACAGTCGGCAAATAACCGACCCGTAAAACGGCGATGGGCGTTCGTGCGAGTATCCAAAGCGATCACGGCCTTAATGAGCGCGCCCTCTTTCTCAACAGTGTAGACATAATGATTAAGGAACAACTCGATGTATCTTTCTGACTTGATAATGTGCAGCCGTCTGGCGTCGGCCTCCTCGAATGTTCCGACCGGTTCGGTGTGGCGTGTGTGGTCAATCAATTCTTCCACAATTTCACCCAGATGGGGATATCTGCCAATCTTCATCAGCCATGGCCGCAGGTTTGCAGATACTCGGATTTCTTGAGAACCATTTCCACCGAGTACTGGCCGATCCTGGATTAGCGCTACCTTGCAACCCATTCGTGCGGCACTGATCGCAGAACAGGTTCCCGCATATCCACCTCCAACAACAACCAGGTCATACGGCCCTTCGGTCTCGGGATCATCAGGCAGCCCCAGCTGGTCACGCCGCCATTTCGGCAGGATATCTTTATCAGACGGTGGTTTTTCATCCAGGTTCGTGCTGAAATAGATGGCGTCACAACGCCCATCAAATCCGGTCAAGTCGTGCAGCGCGAGTGTCACCTCCCGCTCGGTGAGTTCCAAAATTCCTCCATCGTGCCAAAACCACTCCGCTCCCCGTGTCCCGAAAGTTTCTGCCAAAGGATTACCATTTATAAATATCTGGAAGCGGCCGGGTTGCCCAGGAGCTTTCCAACGGGCAACCCAATCTTTTGTGCTAACCCACACACGATATTGGCCAGCGCTTGGCAACACAATGGGTGTGGTGGCATCTTCGACCGGAATGCCAAGTCCGTGGGCCAACAGGTAGGGAGATCCCATGATCTCTATGAACTGTGTATCCAGTTTCCAACCGCCGTGGTTCTCAAAACTCTCCGCCTCAACCAACAGCGAGGCTCCCTGGCACGTCAGGGCTATCGCTAAAATTAATCCAATCAGTTTTATCATACCATTTTCCTTATTTTTCTCTCATCAATCATATCCGGGGAAGACTCTTCATTGTTATATAGATCGAATAATCCTTTCAAACGCTTACACTCTATGTTTTACTTCTTTGCCCATAAGGTAATATTTTACAAGAAATAGTCAATACAAAAGTCTGAGAATTGATATTCAAAGACTCAGTATATCTAAATCCTAAATAAATCACAATTCCCAATTAAATATTACAAATGAAATACAAATGTCCATCAAAACCATCTTTTTCATTTCCCCTATATTATTTTTTTGATTTAAGCCGTATATGATTATATTTAAAAATAAATAGTTCTATACAGTTGTCCCTTTAGGGCAAAATATTTGTAGCAATCATATCATCCAATATTCTAAAGTCCTGATAGGGACGAAATATTATAATTTTAACCAGTACCTATACACAAATATATATCCCATGCATATTTGCCGTTATTGATCGTT
>CAZBBC010000127.1:0-5323 GCA_964489835.1 uncultured Calditrichota bacterium | reverse complement strand
ATAATAGAAATTATCAATAAAATCAGCTAACGAAATAAGATAGTAGTGTCAAAAGTTGCATAATAATAATGAAAAAATTTATTTGAAGAAAATTATAGATTATTTTAATAAAACTCTGCGGAACTCAGCGTTCTCTGCGTTAAAGAAGACTTGTATTCTTTAACAACCATGGTGTAATTGACTTATATTAATTAAATCTTTTTGACACTACGATTAAGATATATAGGAGTTAATCATGAAAAAACTTTTTCACAAATTATTTTCACAGGCGACGGATATACCTTTCAGTATCACATACCCCGACCGATCTGTTGTCACATACGGAGGCGTGGGAGAATCGAAGTTCAACCTGATTTTTAAAACAGAAAAGGCAATGCGTGCCATGCTCATTAATAGTGACCTTGGCTTTGGTGAGGCCTATATGGTGGGCGATATCGAATTCGAAGGAAAGATGACGGACCTCATGACGATGGTCATGACGACGGACCTGCTCAGCGACTTCCGTAAGGTCGTTTATAATCCAGTTAATATCCTCCGCCACCTGCCGAGCCATGCGAGAGTATTCTGGCAATATCTCTACCAGCGGCATACCTACGAGAACGATAAGCGATTCATCTCCGAACCCTATGACCTCGGCAACGAGTTCTACGCGCTCTGGCTGGACAAGGATATGCAGTATACCTGTGGCTACTTTAAGACGCCCCAGGATTCCATAGATCTCGCGCAGGACCAGAAACGCGAACAGATTTGCCGAAAACTCCAACTGAAACCCGGCGAGACACTTCTCGATATCGGCTGCGGTTGGGGAGGTATGCTGATTTATGCCGCCCAACATTACGGGATCAGCGGCGTGGGCGTGACCCTGTCGAAGGAACAGGCGGAAGAATCGAACCGGCGGATCGGGAAGGCTGGTTTACAGGACCGGATCCATGTCGAACATGCCGACTACCGGGATCTCCCCAATCAGGGCCGCGTGTTTGATAAAGTAGTCTCTGTAGGCTGCCTGGAACACATTGGCAAGGAAAACCACGACCTTTTCTTTTCTATCGCCAAACAGTCACTTAAGCCTGAGGGAACGTTTGTTCTTCACACCATTGGGAAAATGAAACCTGGTCCGCCCCTGGCCTTTGGCAACAAGCATGTATTCCCGGGCGTATACACCGCAACACTGGCGGAGATCAGCCAGTGCCTCTCGAAATTGGATATGCGTATCCAGGACGTCGAAAACATGCGCTTGCATTACTCCTACACCGCCCAGCACTGGCTGGACGCATTCGAGGACCACGTGGATAAGATCCGTGAAATGTACGATGAGCAGCTCGTTCGGGTGTTCCGTATTTACCTCAGCCACGGCGTCGCCTTTATGAGGTACGGCGGAAACGAACTCTACCAGGTCATCATTACCCCCGGTATCGATAACAAACGCCCGCTGACCCGCGACTACCTCTATGCGGATGCGGAGGAATCATATAGCAACGGCTATACTACTGGTCATATATCCGATTAAGACGATTGTGCGTCAGGCTTTTTGCCAGTGGTGTTTACTATTATTGGCTTAAAGTCGGAGATCCGGCTAGCCCAGCGAAGTCCGGCAGAGACGGGCGAAAACGGACAGATGAATACCAGGATGTGAAAAAGATGATACTTTTGTGTTAGAAAATAGAACGCGGATGATACAGATGACACGGATTTCCACGGATAATAATATTTATTTTACTAATAAATTACAATTTGCATTAAAATAGTATCAAATGATACAAAATGAAAACGATATTGACAGGATAAACAAGATAAAAATTGATATATTTATTGTATAAAAAATGGAATTTGGTACTTGGGATTTCCAGAGGGCATGGGATTTGACTAAATACTTTTATCTTCTTATTTTTTTTTACTATTCCACCCCCACTTATATTGCAGCAGCCCTTGGTCTGGTAAACTGACCCTGGCACACAATTTCTAAAAATTAATTAGAAGGAAGTGCATGAATCTTTCACTCCAGGCGTTTTTAGCCGTTTTGCCCATTCTAATCGCCGGAATATTGCTGATTGGAATTCGGTGGCCGGCACGCATCGCCATGCCTTTTGTTTATATCGTAACAGTTATCGTTGCTTTTTATGTGTGGAGCATGAATACGACCCATATCGTTGCCTCAACCATTCAGGGATTATTTATCACCTTTGATATTCTCTGGATTATTTTTGGTGCCATTCTATTATTAAATGTTCTTAAGCATTCCGGTGCGATTAAAGCGATTCGTAACGGATTTCTGAATATAAGTACAGATCGCCGGGTACAGGTGGTTATCATTTGTTGGTTATTCGGTGCTTTTATTGAGGGTGCTGCCGGATTTGGGACACCGGCGGCTATTGTCGCTCCATTAATGGTTGCCGTTGGATTTCCCGCGATGGCAGCGGTTATGCTGGGCATGATGGTCCAAAGCACACCGGTTACCTTTGGTGCCTGTGGAACACCAATCCTGATTGGCGTAAAAGATGGTCTTCTAAATCCTGATATTATCAACAGGCTGGCTGCTGCAAATATTGATATCTATGATTATTTGCAAATCATTACTTCGAATGTAGTGGTGATACATGCGATTGTCGGAACATTGATCCCATTCTTGATGGTAATCATGATGACCCGCTTTTTCGGGGTGAATAAATCATGGTTGGAAGGATTATCGATAGTGCCGTTTGCCATTTTTGGGGGATTGGCTTTTACGGTACCTTATGTTTTGACCGGTATTTTTCTTGGTCCCGAATTCCCCTCGCTATTGGGTGCTTTAATTGGTCTTGGTGTTGTTACCTTTGCGGCAAAAAAGAAATTTTTAATTCCAAAAGATAACTGGAATTTTGCACCATCCGATCAATGGCCTTCATCTTGGTGGGGAAAACTGGATATTAATCTTGATGAACTAAACTCAAAACCCAGTATGAATCCCAAACGTGCCTGGGCACCATATTTATTGGTTGCCTTATTCCTGGTGCTTAGTCGTTTACCTCAATTAAATATCGGTACATTATTGAAAAGTATCAATTTGACCTGGATAAATATTCTGGGTACGGACATCAATGCCACAACAACGCCCCTCTATCTCCCGGGAAGTATTATCATTTTTGTCGTTATTCTCACCTATTTTATTCATCACATGGATTTTAGTGAAATGAAAGCGGCCATAAACGAATCTACTAAAATGCTGTTAGGGGCAGGATTTGTTCTGATATTTACGGTGCCGATGGTTCGGATATATATCAATTCCGGTATCAATGATTCAAACCTTCTGAGTATGCCCATTGCGATGGCAAAATGGGTGGCAGTAAACGTCGGTAATATCTGGCCATTATTTGCACCAGCTATTGGAGCCCTCGGTGCTTTCATTGCCGGCAGCAATACCGTCAGTAATTTAATGTTTAGTTTGTTTCAACATGGTGTGGCCGATAGCCTGTTTATCTCTGGGGCGATGGTGGTTTCGCTTCAGGCGGTGGGTGCAGCCGCCGGAAATATGATTGCCATACATAATGTCGTGGCAGCTTCTGCTACAGTAGGACTATTAGGTCAGGAAGGAACAGTATTACGTAAAACGATACTACCCACGCTTTACTATATTCTATTTGTGGGATTAATCGGTCTCTTTGCCATCTGGATACTCAATGTTTCTGATCCTTTACGTTTGTAAAATAATAATCATTTAACTTGACTTATCAATAACAAGGCCCATGGCTGCAAACAAAGAAAAAAATAGTCCACGGATTTCACGGATTAACACGGATTATATTTTAAAATTATTTTTATTTTAGTTTTAATCCGTGTCCGGCTGTGCCGGATAATTCGTGGATAAAAAAATGCTGCGTCTCTGAGAGATGAATTATCCAGGTTAAGAAAATCATTAAGGGATTGAATTATACATGAAGATAAATCTTGCCTATGGAAAAACAGGACTTGAAATTGAGTTGGATAATTCTCTGGAAATAACCATTGTCGAGCCTAATTTTGTCCCTGGCCTTGCTGATCCTGAATCGGCGCTTAAATCGGTGCTCAAGGATCCTATTGATTCTCCACCCTTGCGCGAAATAGTCAGGCCTACTGATAAAGTGGGCATCATTTTTAGCGATATCACGCGCCCTATGCCGCGACAAAAAGTTATTCAAGCGATCCTTTCCGAGTTATCACATATCTCTCCTAAAAATATCATCCTCTTTAATGCCCTCGGCAGTCATCGTAAGAACACAAACGCGGAATTAAAAATGATGTTAGGGGATTCCCTGATTTCTGAATTCCCGATCGTTCAAAATGATGCATTCGATGTATCAACACAGGTATATCTGGGTAATGCATCAAGAGGCCATGAAATTTGGCTAAATCGTGTGCTGTTAGACTGTGATGTCAAAATCATCACAGGATTTATAGAACCGCATTTTTTCGCGGGATTTTCCGGAGGGGGAAAGGCGATTATGCCCGGAATGGCAGGGCAATCAACCATTCTGGCGAACCATGATGCCGGAATGATTGGCAGTCCCCATGCTACCTGGGGTATTACAGAAAATAATCCCATTTTCGAAGAGGTTCATGAAATTTCACAAATGATCAGGAATACATTTTTAGTAAATGTGGCTCTTAATAAAAACCAAGAAATAATCCGGATCTTTGCCGGTAATATCACTAAGGCCCATTCCGAAGGCTGTAAATTTGTAAAGGACCTAGCGATGGTGCCTTTACCCCATTCCTTTGATATTGTTATTACGTCGAATTCAGGATATCCGCTTGATCTTAATTTGTACCAGGCGATAAAGGGGGTTAGCGCAGGGGCCCAGATTGTAAACGATGGCGGGGCTATTATCATTGCCGCGGACTGTTGGGATGGCATTCCAGATCATGGTCTTTATGCGCAACTTCTGCAGGAAGTAGATAGTTCTCAACAGCTATTAGATGCGATATTTTCATCCAGGGAAACACGCCAGGATCAATGGCAGGCGCAAATCCAGGCACAAATACAACTCAGGTCTGATGTCTATATCCGGACAGACAACCTGACGGATGCGCAGATAGAATCCATGTTGCTCAAACCATGCCGGCGTATCGAAGAAACGGTAAAAACACTACTGGATAAATATGGTAGCAAAGCAAGGATTTGTGTGCTGCCGGAAGGGCCTCAGACGATTTCCTATATTAATACAACAAATTCTAATATCTAAATTCTAATTACTAAATAAATTCCAATATCCAATGACTTAATTTCTCCCAATTGGTCAGGCATATTCATGGATAGAAGATTAGACACAGGATGATTGAATATAACGCAGAGTTCGCAAAGAGCGCAAAG
>CAZBBC010000126.1:0-13266 GCA_964489835.1 uncultured Calditrichota bacterium | reverse complement strand
AACTGGGAACTGGGAATTTAAAATTCCGAATTCCAAATTCCCGATTTAACTTCGTACCACCTACGGTGGATAATCTTAAAAAACATTTACGATTTTGATCAATTTATAAATTCTGATTGCATTTTTGGAGTCGCATATCGTGTTGATTTAAATATTAACCACGAAGCGCACGAAGCACACGAAGTTTTTATATTTATATAATCTTTGTGTAAACTTTGCTTTAGATAAAAGAATAGTCATTATAATATCTTCGTGACCTTCGTGGACTTCGTGGTAAAAGATATTTATATGTTCTAATTAGAACGGCCAGAAGCCGTCGCTCACCTGAAGGGTGAGCCCTAGGTACTTCGTGGTTTTGAAAGATCACCCACATACCATATGAAATTAAGAAAATCAACCATCGACGATTTGAACATCATCATTAACTGGATCCCTGACAAAGAATCTTGCAGACTCTGGGCAGGACCCTATGTCAAATTCCCCTGCTCTGCTGATTTATTGAGCGAAAACATACGATTCAGTGAAAATAATTCATTCTCTCTGATCTATGACACGGCTGAACTCATTGGATTTGGACAGATCTTTGAAAAAAACAACCGGCTGCATCTGGCCAGAATAATTATTGCTCCGGAATACCGGGGCAAAGGTTTTGGTAAAAGGCTCTGCCAGTGCCTCATTCAGGCAGGATTGAACAGATTCGGCAGAAAAGAATTTTCTCTCAATGTATATACCAGCAATAAAAATGCTTATAATCTTTATACAAGTCTCGGATTTTATCCGGACCATGCACCGAAAAATTTTCCATCCGATCATGATAATATTTATATGGTGATGAATCCTGATAACGGTATTTTTTAATAGCCTGGATTATTCATCTCTCACAACGACGCAGCGACGCAACGTTTTTTGTCTTAGCGTCTCTGCCTGCCCGGCTCAGACGGGCGTGAGATTTTTATGAATAGATCAGGATAGGTAATTTTACCATAAAGGAAATTTTCTTATTAGAAGGAATCTGAAATGAAAAGGATTTACTACTTTACCGCTTTTCTCTGCACTTTAATTCTTTTTCAAAACTGTGACACATCGTCCTCTCAGCCGCTGAAATTCAGGAAACTTTTATGTGAATATGCCGAGGCACCCATCGGTATCGATAGCAGTCATCCACGGTTCTCCTGGATCATTGAATCGGTACAACGGGGACATCAACAGGTCGCCTATCAGATAAAAGTGGCTTCTTCAAAAAGCAGGCTGGAAGCGGAAGTCCCTGATATGTGGGATTCCGGTAAAAAGGTCTCCCCGCAGACCATTCACCATCCCTATCAGGGAAAATCCTTAAAGAGTAACCAAACCTATTACTGGAAGGTCAGTGTATGGGATGATCTCGGGCATAGGATCAGCAGTAAAACCGCAAAATTCAGTACCGCCTTTTTAAATCCGGAAGACTGGTCCGCCAAATGGATCAGCGCCGGCCCGGTAAAAGAACCACGCCATCCGGCAGGATTTTTTAAAAATCCTGAGGAGCAATATACACTGCCCGATACTGTGGTCCATCAGGGACGATCGGTTTTATTGCGTAAGACCATTAACTGTGCACAACATATACAATCGGCAAAATTGTTTGTGACCGGTCTCGGTTATTATGAGATCTTCATCAATGGACAAAAAGTGGGCGACCATGTCTTGGCTCCGGCCAAAACACCCTACCACAAACAGGTCCTGTATGATACTTATGATATCACCGACCTTCTGAAAAAAGGAAAAAATGGCATCGGGATTCATCTGGGCAATGGCTGGTTCAATCCCTATAAAAAGTGGTGGCGGGAATACCGTATGCAGTGGTTCGGACATAAGCGGGCGCTCCTGCAGATAAACGTGGTTTACCGGGACGGGACCCATCGGATTTTTACCAGTGATGAAAGCTGGAAAACTGCACCGGGACCGGTTTTGTTCAATTGTGTCTATGATGGGGAAGTATTCGATGCAACGTTGGACGATCCGCGCTGGTCAGAAAAAGACTATGATGATTCCGGCTGGCAGCCGGTTAATTGTGTCCAACCTCCGGCCGGTCAATTGATGGCCCATCAAATGCCATCTATAAAGGTCGTCCAAACAATCCAACCGGTAAAAGAATTTAAACCAGCAGAGGGAATGCTGGTTTATGATATGGGACAAAACTTCAGTGGATGGGTCCGAATCGCCTTAAGGGGTCCGAAAGGTACAACGCTAAGCATTCGATTTGCAGAAGATATTCATAAAGATGGAACCATAGATGTCACCAGTAATGAACAGGCTAAAGCTACTGCTGTTTATACATTGAAAGGGGAAGGTATTGAAACCTATGAACCGCGATTCTCATTTTTTGGCTTTAAGTATGTCGAACTCACCGCATCCCCTGCCCTGCCGGTCATCGAGAATATTGAAGGTTGCGTGACACATTCCGCTAATCATCCTGTTGGAACCTTTGTCTGCAGCAACGATCTGATCAATAAAATACACCGGGCCACCGTCTGGTCACAAAAAAGTAACATGATCGGTTATCCCCTGGACTGTCCGCAACGTGATGAACGCCTGGGATGGTTCGGAGACGCCCAGGTCACGGCGGAAGAAGCCCTGTTTAATTTTGACATGGCCCTTTTTTACAAAAACTGGCTGAGTGGGATTAAAGCCAACCAGGATATAAAAACCGGCGACATACCCATTATTTCACCAAGGCCTTATATCCGGGATGAAGGGGTGGAATGGAGCAGTACTTACATTATTCTGGCCTGGCATTATTATAAATATTATGGTGATGAACAGATACTTATCGAGCATTATGAAGCCATGAAGGGCTACATGCAGTTTCTGAAAAATCTGGCCAACCAATTTATTCTGCCTCAAGGTTGGATTGGTGACTGGGGCAGTCTGGTTGAAGGATGGAAAGAAGGAGAGCCCGAATCGGTGCCCACCGCTTTTTATTATTTCAATGCCCGGATCATGGCAAAAATTGCCGATGTGATCAATAAAAATGAAGAAGCGACTGCATTCTCTGAACTGGCTGAAAAAATCAAGCAAGCCTATAATGATAAATATTTTGATCCGACAACTAAAAATTATACTGACGGTAGTCAGATGGCTAACGCCTTTCCGTTGTTTTTAAATATTGTTCCGGAAGAATACCGCAAAGGTGTATTGGAAAATTTAGTGAAAGATATTATGGTAACGCATGACGGACACCTGACCACCGGTGTGCTCGGCTCGAAATATATGATTGATGCTTTAACCGGGGAAGATAGAACAGATGTCGCCTGGGCACTGGCCACACAAACAGGATATCCGAGCTGGTCGGATATGGTGGATAAGTATACAACCATGTGCGAATTCTGGACCTTAAAACAGTCCCATAATCATGTAATGACCGGAAGTATTGACGCCTGGTTTTATAAAGCACTGGCCGGTATTCAATTAGACGAAGACCATCCCGCGTTTAAAAAAATCATCATCCGGCCCTTTTTAGCCGGAGATTTAACCTTCGCCAGAGCATCGATTGAAACGATTAAGGGTACCGTAACCTCCGGGTGGGAGAAAAACGATTCCGGTTATCAGTTAAATATTCGGATCCCCTTTAACACACAAGCAGAGGTATACTTACCGGCGGGAGAGGATGCCCGAATCTTAGAAAACGGAATATCTGCCCCACAGGCAGAAGGTATCCGGTTCCTGGGATACAAAAATAATTATCATACATTTTCGGTTGAATCCGGGAATTATAGTTTTACTGTGGCGCAGTAAAGTTACACTTTTTTTAATGAATAATCGTTTTCACGCAGCGTCGTAGCGTCGCTGCGTGAAATCACTTTAACGAATGAGCACCATTTTCTTCACATCCAGAAATTCACCCGCTTGCAATCGATAGTAATAGACGCCACTGGCAAAGCCGGTTGCATCCCATTCAACCTGATGATGCCCGGCATCCTGTCTTTCTGAAACAAGCATCGCTACTTTTTGCCCCAGTAGGTTGTAAATACTTAACTCGACATCATTCATAATTGCTAATTCATAATTAATAATTGTTCTTGGATTGAATGGATTCGGATAATTTTGTCTCAAAGCAAATCTCTGCGGATGATGATAGTCTTCTGCTTTTATACCCACCACCACATCGCTGCTGTCACTCCAATAAGGATCATCATGACTAAAAATATTTAATTTAAAATGGATGGTATGTTCAACCGGTAAATCCGTTGTTGAAACAATATAGGCTTTGGTATGACCGGCCGTTTGTCCGGCCGTGATATCTCCGAAATTTTGTCCATTATTAGTGATGCCGGTGATATAAGGATCATCGGTTAAAAGTACCGCGGTAATATCTTCAGCCTTCGCCGATAAGCCGGAATTTTTCAAAACAATTTGATAAAAAATACTATCCCCGCTTTGAGCGCTTTTTTGAAAACTTTGAATGACAAGCGGACCGATCGTGGTAAACCGGGAAGCATTGGGTAGAATATTATAATAGCCGGAATCAAGTGATAATGTCTTAATATGAATAGTATAGGACCTTTCACCGGACCTGACTGCCCAGGATCCGCCATAGATATTATCAGACGTAATACTATCATTATGAACGCCGTCATCAAACAACTGAACCGTATCCGATATACCACCATCGAAACTTTCAATGATTGAATTTACCTGTAGATTATGATCTTGCGGATTGAAAATTTTACTGGTCATCTGTAGCGTATCTGTTTCAGGCCTCTGATAATTCGCATTAATGACCGCATTCTGTGCATAAGGCCCCAGATAGGGAAGATATACACCGACGGCATACCAGGCATCCATCACCGATTGCAATTGTGGGGAATTCACCCCATACAAATCGATCGCGGCGTTCATGGAACCAAGTCTGGCCTCTTTATGCCCGGAAGGTGGTGTCAGATAGACGGTTAAATTGCGGTAGGCAATTTTCGCTGCGTCTTCAATGCCGATTCCGGTAACCGAAAAAGCATCACCATTATCATTGACACCTTCTCCCCCTTCTGATAAAAGATAGAACCAGTGATTTTGTACACCGCAATTGGTATGAACACCTCCGTTATCATTGTCACCATCATACCAATATTCTCCCAGATAGGTATCGGGATCATTTTTAGATTTTGGATCCTCCATAGATCTGAAATGGGAAGCGGCCAAAACAAAATCTTCACCGATCAGCCAATCGCCTGCTGCTCCCTCTGCAAAAAATTCGATGGCCGTACCAAAAATATCACTGAATGATTCGTTCAGTGCGCCGGATTCATTGGCATAGATCAGATCCGCTGAAAACCCGGTGACGCTGTGTGTGAATTCATGGCCGACGACATCCAGAGATACCAACGGACCGTAATTGGTACCATCCCCATCACCAAAGAACATGAATCCTCCACCGCCATAGGCATTGTTCAGATCGGTATCAAAGTGGCTATAGGATATGATCCGGCCACCCTGATCATCAAAACTGTTACGGCCATGTTGGGTCATATAATAGTCATAGGTAACTTCAGCAGCCCAATGGGTGCTGACACCGGCCAGCGCATTGGTGTCTGTAAAATTACTGTCCGAATCAACAAAATCAGTAGAAAATCCAAATCCGGTTTGATTACGGGCATCAAAGGTTGCAATGCCACCACCCCGCCCTTGTTCACGCAACCGATAGTTGCCGGGGATAATCATCGCTTCCTTTACAAGATTCATCGCGGTAAAGCCGCTATCCACACCGGTATTTGTAAATAATGTTTCCGCTGAACTTGACACCACAATATTATCAATCTGCCATCCAAACCAATCCGGATCACCACCGGTAAATGTCGAAGCGGCGCCGTCCGAGGCAAAAGCAAATCTTATCTGAACCGTTTGCCCTTTATAAAAGGAGAGATCGCAGGTAACCCCCGTCCACTCATTCAACTGACCGGCCCAGCCCGGTATACCCTCACCCTCCCCATGAATATTGCCAAAGCTATATAAACTGGTATTGGTATACGCCGGCAACGGATTTTCCAGCACCTGCCAGGTTTCACCATTATCCACTGAGACCCGGATATTCATCCCATCCCAAGCATCATAATTTCCATAGGGACTAGGCGTTTCCACGGAATAACGATGGAGGAAACTGAGGGTGAGATTTTCACCGTTCAGTTCAACCGGTCCGGTATCCAGTACTTCATACCAGATATCACCATAGCCGCCCTGATTGCCAAGTATAAGTTCTGCCATCCACCAGCTGTTACCGGTATCACCAAGCGCATTCCAGGTATCCAAATGCCAGTGGGGGGGCGATGCGGGAGGGTTATAAAAATTTGAGTCGGATACAACAATAGATACATCATCATTATAAAGACTGGTTCCCAGACCTGGCACATCATCGGAGTGAAGACGGGACAGGACACCGACAATCTCACCGGTTTTCGCATCAACATCAACATAATACCGGCCCAAAGGTTTTTCAGCAAAAATATCAAAGCGATATACTAATCTGAAATTATCTGCGGTCTGTTCTTTTAAACCACAGCTGATTTTTAATTCGCCCTTGGGATAGAAAGCAGCTTTTATATCATACTGTTCTTTTGTCAAAGATTGATTAACTTTTTTATTTTCCCAGACATAAGATTCTGCATTAATACGGGCAAGCGCATAAGCCAACGCCTGATTTTTTGATAATTTCGGTGTTATGTCCAGATCAAGATCATGAATTAATTTACCATGGGCATAAAAAACACCATCCTCTTTTTCATGCAGCAAATACTGTACTTCGGCGAGTTCAAGCCCTTTATAAGTCTGCATCATCCGGTGATGGGTCTGACCGAGGGGATCGGTAAAAACCCTGAACGATTTTAATTGATTATCAGCGGATAGACGGAAATTCCGCTGGTATTCCTCAAAAAATGAGATCACTGATATTTTTTTCCCCTCTTTAAATCTGATTTCAAGCGGTGTCTTACCATCAGCATCCATACGTACCTGTGCATCCGTGAAAATATTAACAGGGCGTTTGCTGTGTGTTTGAGAGGAAAACGAAAAGAATAAAAACAGCGCGGATAATAGTCCGATCCCTTTAAAATAGGTACTCATTAGAATCCTTTCTTTTGAATAACGGCTTGACAATAAAAATAATTTTTAAATAAAATCCGTGTTAATCCGCCTGCCCCCGCCAGTTGGCGGGCAGGCTGCCTACTGGCGTGGTGTAATCCGTGGACCTCTTTTTTTAATTGCAGCAATAGGCATCGCTATGATTAAATCAATCTATATAATTCTCTCATTAAATTGTGTGACAATAGTCGCATTTCACCAATAGTAGAGTACAAAAGTTTTACAAAACAAAATCTCCAGACTAATTTAGAAATATCTACCCAAAATTGGTAATTTATTTAATTTATTGTTTTAAGAAAATTATCACAAAAGGTTCCATCTGCGAGCAACATTATTTTTGATAATATCTCTCTAAACCGAATCCATCGTTTAAAATTTCAGTTCCTCTAAAACCATTTCGATCCAATCATCAGAAATTTCTACATCATCGATGATTGTATACCACAAATTTGCCGACTTCCTTTCCGATTCATTTGACACTGCCGAAACCAAAGTGGGAAGCTCTGACATTTGTTTATACGATTTTAGGCACTTTAGATCACTTGTAACTCTAGACACTTGCTGCTTACCGTGATATGCTATTGTAATCAAAAACATTGTTATTTTAGTTACTGAGTTAATATTTATCTCAAAGAGTTAAAAAATTTGTTCACGAATCACACTAATTCACACGAATTATATTAATACTTTTTAGTATAAGAAAAAATTCGTGAAATTCGAAATAATTCGTGAGAATTCGTGGACTTCTTTTCTTTGTTTGAAGCCTTGAGCGGCGCTATGAATTGGTAAGGATAACTATATTGAATTTTGGAGAAATTAACTATCGGTTCCTGAGAGATTCTCAATTTATATATTTTCTATGCAATATTTATACAAAAAAAATAGGAATGGAATTAAACGGTTAAAAATATTCAACTTGAGTACTTTTTTCCGGGGCGACAATTATATGATATGGAATGATCATTCACATTATGTGAACGATCGTTCACATTTTGTGAAGCATCGTTCACATTGGATATTTATATGGATATATTTTGAAATTTCTATAATTATTTATGTTCATGAGACTTAAGCCTGGATTTATTGAGATGGCATAATAATTGCGTAATTAATAGTGACGCTATTGAATCTACATTGGTCTAATTGGGGCTTGTTCTTCGTTTTGCTGACAGGTACATTCACTAATATGGAATCTTCCTCTTCCTTCTGATTTAATTATTAAACTACAAATCAAGCGATGATTTTCAAAGAAATTTCTGGGAAAAAAGTTGAAGTCGACTTTAATGGTGGTGAAGTTTCCTGAAAAAAACTACAATTTATTTTTGTAAATATTCATCTTAAATTACAAACGTGAAAGGAATTGATATGCGTTATTTATTCCTGCTACTTTTCTTTTTGTTTTCGTTTACATTATCTGCCGCAGAAATGGAAGAAAGTACCGGTGTGGATAAAAATATATACGACACCGGTTTTAAACTTGGTGATGTATTCGAAAGTGGTTTTAATGAAAATGTTAATCTGTCCAACGGTCAGTTTGTCATATCGTTAAAATTAGTTGATCTAAGAATGCGCAACGGCATGAGATTGCCGGTAACTTTACGCTATAACAGCGGCGTTTGGTCCAGGCAGGTGCAGGAATTAAGAGACGGATGGGGACACATGACTACAGACCCATTCGAAGGAAAACTGACGGATTTCAGCGAACTCGGATACGGCTGGGATTTTACAATCTCAGAAATATACACTGATCAAATGTATTCAGCCGGATAGTGGCAGAATGTGAACGCTAATTGCTGGATACGTTTCAACGATGGTTCCCAACATGCTATCTATCAATATGTTGACGGTAGCATAAACAATGGTGAGCACGAATGGATGATCTCCGATAAACCCGGCTGGAAACTAACCCTTGATCATGATTCATACAGAACAAATACAATTCTTATCTCACCTGATGGTGTCAAGTATTTTTTTGAGCGTTATAAAGTTTTAGACGTGGTGGGCAGTGTTCAAAATCAATTAACCCAATGGACGGTCACAAAAATTCTTGACACAAATGGAAATTACATAACAATAGAATATATGGGCGGTCAGACAGGACCAATAAATAATCTGCACTGGAATGTGATGCGTCTTATAACAAAGATAACTGACAATATGGGGCGGGAAATTTCATTTGATTATTCACAATATACCATAACTTTTCCTGATGGAAATGTTTATCCCTACCAGTTAGATGCTATTCGTTATAATGTGAATGAATCAGATAATCTTAAAATACAATTTACTTATACATTTGACAATAACATCATCCATGGTTCTAATGCAGTCGCTGACAAGCAGGGAAATTTTTTATCACAAATTCAGTATACCGTAAATAGTAATACAATTGCTGAACCTTATCATTTCTTTTATAGTGAGTATGCTGAACTTGATTCAGTCGTTTTGCCTACTCATGGTAAAATCAAATATATATATGACAGACCAACAAAAATAGTAGATCCAAACCAGGTAGCATATAGTTTAAGCCGTTTATGGGAAAAACGAGTCTATAAAGATGAAAACAGCAATGCAGCTGTTTGGCAATACCGTTATGGTACAAACTCTGTTTGGGATGCGTATAATCCCAGTCATTTTAACAGCAGTATAACACCTTCATACGATTATCCCAAAAAACCTGTTTATTTTCGAGTAAAAGTGATAAATCCCGATGGCACCTACCAAATCAATTATCAAAAATCTGAAGGGCAAATTTCAAGCCGGTTTCCTTCTGCATCCATTTTCGATGATATTGTAGGTTATAATTATAAAACTGAATATTATTCTGCGGATGACAAACTACTTCAAACCAAAACTCGCTTCTTATATAATAAGTTCTATTCGCATGTATATTGGGGAGCTGCTGAAAAAGATTTATACCGCTTACGATATCTTGGCGATTTAATCACTATCGATGATTTTAAACATTATATCAATTTTAGTTATGACGCCTACGGTAATATAAAAACAGTTAAGAATTACGGTGAAGTTAATTCAGTAACTGTAAACTATTCTGCAGTAAATTACACAGAAGACATATCCGATAAACTTGATGATGATAAAAAAACAACCTATAACTATTTGCACGAACAGAACTCATCCTACGAATCCTCAAATATTTTAAACAAGGTTAAAACCGTAGAAACATTTAACGATGCAACTGATTCCAACCCTGCGACTATAAATAAAACCGTCTATTTTTATGATGAAAGCGGTCATAATGATTATCTGCAATATACCGATGCCGCGCAACATGACGCGCCGACAGCATATCGCGGAAATATATCCAGAATTCTTAAATACAAGAATGACACAAATAATATTGAAACCGAATATTATTACGATAATTGCGGGAATGTTGTCAGAACTTTGGATGAACAAAACAAGGAAATCCTTCACAGCTATAGCAAAGAGGGTGATGCTGATTACTACGAATATGCTTATTTAACAAAGCAAGAAATAACCGCTAACGAAACTTCACAAAAATACGAATACAATAAGCAGACCGGAGATTTAAACAACATAATGGATGAAAACAATAATCCAACAACAATATTTTATGACAATCTCTCACGCATCAACAAAGTTGTAAAATCAGGTGACAGCGAAGCCAATCCAACCCTGAAAATAAATTATTCTGATGTTGATAACCGTATCAAGTATGAATCCAGGAAAGACGGCTCAGGATTTTATCAGCCTGAATACTTTTTCTTTGACGGTTTAGGAAGAATTAGCCAAATTCAACGCTATTCGCCTGTCCAGAACAAAACCGTTATTTCCTTTCATCAATTCGATGATTTAGGAAGGCTTAAGAGAAGCTTTACACCCTATTACTCCTCTAATACGAACAGTACAGTTTTAATATCTCCGGATACAACAAAAGCGCATAAAACATATTATTACGATGGATTAATCCGCTTAACAAAAACAATAAACGAAGACGACAGTTATAATGAAATAAAATATAACGGCAATACAACAGTTTTCTATAATGAAAACGGAGACAGCGTAAAAACAAAAACAGACGCTTACGGTAATAATATTACAACCACACAGTATAACAGCGGCTCTGCTTATTTAACCTCTTTTAGTTTTAACCTACAAAATCAGCTTACGCAGGTTGAAAATGCAGAAAACCAACTCACTAACTATTCGCCAAATTTTTTAGGCTGGATTTCTGAAAAGTCGGGAGCGGATTATGGTACATACAATTATGAATACAATGAACTCGGACAGATAAATGAAATTCGTACCGAAAAATTTACAAACTATCATTATTACATCAAACGGTTGTATGACAATCTGCATCGAATAACCAATGAACAGATCCAGAATTATACTTATACTGTTTATGACACGACTATCATAGACGATTTTGAAAGCGGCGGCGCCAATGGATGGGAAACACAGATAATAAGCGGGAGCGGAGTTTCCACAAGCAATCAGATTGTCAGCGATTCCTACCATGGAAATTCTGCTTTAAAGTTTACCTACTATATCTCTCAATACCTTAATAAATTAACTATAGAAAAAACCTACGACCAGTCGCAGGACTGGCAGGGAAGTTACGATAATGCTTATTTCCAACTGGCTATTAAATCCGCTGAAACAATCTCCGTGGGAAAAGTTACCGTTAAAATTTATGACAGCAATAATCAACAGGTTGGTAACGGTATCAACGGTTACGCTATTACGGCAAACCAATGGAGCATCATTGGAACAAACGATTACTTTACCGACGGACATGACGTTAAAAAAGTAGTTGTTACCATCGATCATAGCTTTAATAAAGGCACAAAGGATATACTTATTGATTTTGCCATCAATGTAAGCAGTGAACTTAAAGGTAACAGCACCACTGAGAACAACCTCACCTGGTATTATGATGATTACGATTTTGACAATAATGGTAGTAATGACCTTACGCCGCCTGCCGGTTTGGATAATGTTCTTTCACAGCTAACCAGAGTCGTCCACAGTTCCGAAACACGCACTTACTTTTATGACGATAGAAACCAACTGCGCCAGGAACAGGTAGATATGAACGGCATTTCCGGCCCAGCACGTAACATCAATTACGATTATGACAAATCCGGTAATATCACAAAGCTGACTTACCCGGACAACACCTATGTTTCTTATATCTATGACGCAACAAGCCGCCTGCAAAACGTCACATATTTTAACGGCAGTTCGACAACCACTATTGCCACATATTCTTATTATGCTGATGGGCAGATTGATCTTATCACCTATGGAAATAATAAATGGGTTGACCATAGCTATAATACACGCAACTGGCTACAACGCTTGTATACCAACACTAATGTTGACAACGGCTATATTTATGATTCAAGTGGAAATATAACCGATATAAACGACAACCTGAACAGCCAGAAAAACCAGCACTTTGTCTATGACGATCTGGACCGCTTAACCAACGCTTCCTGTAATGATTGGACAGGTAGCCGTTCATACTCTTATGATAAAGTGGGTAACTTTAATACTTTTCTTGGAAGCAGCTATTCCTATTTTAGCGGCACTAATCGCCTGCAAAATGACGGTACAAAAACATACGAATATGATGAAATAGGCAATGTTATCAAACGCAGTTGGAGCGGAAAGTATGAAGAATTTAACAGGGATTATCGCAACCTGACCACTAAGATAACCCTTAAGAGCCTCAGTTCTCCCAATTATCTCTATTTTTCCTACAACAGAGAAGGCCGGCGGGTAAAAAAGAAATTCCAATATGTTGACTTCTATGACCTTAGGGGACGACCTGTTTATGATTCTTGGACAAAATACTATTTATATGGACAACCGGGTAAACTGATTGAGTACTCCTCATCCGGGAGCATTCTATATAAATACATATTTGCAAACGGTCAACGTATTGCACGCTTAAACAGTTCCGGTTCTATCTATTATTTTGTGCGCGATCACCTAGGCGGAACACGGCAATTATTATCCGGCAGTGGCGATGTTTCTTTCTCAGCAAAATATTATCCTTTTGGGGCGTTGTGGGAATCATCAGGTTCAAGCGTAAGACACCGTTTTACAGGACACGAGTATGACAGCGAAAGCGATTTGTATAATTTTGGCGCTAGGTATTATGATCCG
>CAZBBC010000125.1:7101-13372 GCA_964489835.1 uncultured Calditrichota bacterium | reverse complement strand
AATTCCCTGAAGGTTATAGCCTGGTTTGGAGTGGTCAGTACGAATACATGGAACGGGCCCAAAAGAGACTGAACATTGTTGTACCTATTACCCTGGTTGTAATATTTTTACTTTTATATTTTAATTTTAAGAATTTTGCTGAAAGTCTGATAGTAATGCTTTCCCTTCCTTTTGCCCTGGTTGGTGGCATTTGGTTTATGTATTTTTTGGATTATAATTTCAGCGTTGCTGTAGGGGTAGGTTTCATTGCGCTGGCTGGTCTGGCAGCTGAGACCGGCGTAGTGATGCTGGTGTATCTGGATAATGTTTTTGCTGACTGGAAGCGCAGTGGGCGCCTGCACAGTTTGGAAGATCTGTACGATATCGTAATCGAAGGAGCCGTGAATCGTGTCCGTCCCAAACTGATGACCGTGGTTACTACTATGGTTGGCTTGATGCCTATTTTATGGGGAACAGGCGCCGGTTCACAAACCATGAAACGCATCGCCGCACCGATGGTTGGCGGGCTGGTTTCTTCGACAGTGTTGACGTTGATTGTGATTCCTGCTATCTATTATCTGTGGAAAAGCCGGGAAATAAATAAGATGGCTACATCTATAAACATAGAAGAATCAGTTCAATCTAAAACATAATTGTTTTACATAATGGTATTACCTTAACAAATTTAAGAGGAGTTTATTTTCAAATGATCGAAGGCAGGAGCCGTACTTGATGGATATTCTCTTGTGCCAAATCTTTTTGCGATTGAAAGATCCCAGCTATACCAAACTCCTGATATCTCAATGGTTAATGGGGTAGATGAGTTCTGGGGCACTGTAAAAGCTGCGGAACAGTTGGGTGAAATCGAAAAATATATTAAGAAGGGGCCAATGACGCAAGAATTAAGAGCAAAATCGTGGGTAGACTGATTTCTATGAAGGCGTTGATGTAACGTAGGATTGGAGAGGGAAGTCGGTGCCGCCTGCTCCTTTTTCCCATCAGATAGCGGATGAACAGCGCATAGATTGCGATGATCGTTACGAAAAACAGTAGGCTTGTTATGGCAATATGAGAATCGAACAACCGTGTATATTCTATCCGGAAAAACAGGTAAAGAATAATTAGGGCAAAAAGAACATAGCCCAGTAATCCGGCAAGCAAAGCAGAACGCAACCGCTCGCTGGCCAGGGTTGCATCCAGCAAGTCCCGTTCAAATGATTATTATACCTGCGAATGAACCTCATGCATTAAAAGCAGTGAAAAAAAATAAAATGTTATTGATAATGATAAAATCCTAAAGTCTTTGATATTTATATTATTTGTCCAATAGTTATGTAAATTACTGAGGTCTCTTTGATTATGCAAAAGGAGGCGCACTTTTTAGTGAAGCTGCCGAGTCATTTAGAAATTATTATCAATTTATAAAAGAGATTGCCGTTATGCATCGTACAAAGCTCATTCAATTATATTGGTATTTCGTCCTAACTCTATTACTCTCCTATCCACAGATCTCATTGGCTACGGAGGAATATGCGGAAAAAACAGGAAGAGAATGTGCCTCATGTCATGTAGATCCTGCCGGAGGTTCCGAATTAACCATTGAGGGCAATGAATTTCAAAAAGAATTGGATTCCGAAAGTGATCGGCTCAATAAAATTAGTAAGAGTATATCAGTCCTACGATTCATTAGCGGATACTTGCACATATTAACTGCCATATTCTGGTTTGGAACTATACTCTATGTACATTTAGTATTAAAACCGGCGTATGCTGCAGGAGGATTACCTAAAAGCGAAGTAAGGGTTGGGTTGGTTTCCATGGTAATCATGTTAGTTACGGGTATTATTCTTACTTTGATAAGGGTAAATTCATTTCAAATGCTCTTCGACACGCGATTTGGAATTTTACTACTCATCAAGATCAGCCTGTTTCTCACTATGATACTGGCTGCATTGGTTGCTGTATTTTTTGTCGGACCAAAACTACGAAGAGTTGTGGGAGGGGGTAAACATGGGGCAGGTGCGGATCTGACTTCCCAAGAATTGGCTTATTATGACGGAAAAGAAGGAAGACCGGGTTATATTGCCTACGAGGGTACGATATATGATGTATCAAGAAGTGGTATCTGGTTTGAGGGTGTTCATTTTTTCAGACATCCGGCAGGTGCGGATTTAACACGGTTTCTAAAACTCGCGCCACATGGTGAAGAAAATATATTAAAAATGCCGAAAATCGGACAATTAGTTGCATCTGAAATGAAAAATGAAAATATGAAATTTAAAAAAATATTTTATTTTCTTGCCTACTTTAATCTCACCATTGTATTTCTAATTATATTAATTCTTGCGCTATGGAGATGGTGGATTTGAAAATTCGATCCATATATATTTTTACAAGGAAAATGAAAATCCGTGTGTCCCAGTTGTCCTGCTGTTGTCGTCAGAACAAAAGTTCTGTAATCTGAGGTATCAAAGAAGATCAAACCTCTCGTAATTTCCAGCGGCCCAGGCGAAAGATGAGGGTGCCTAGAATGCCAAGTAATGATTCTGAGGTAATGATCGCTATAAACACGCCTTTCTCAGCCAGTCCAAATTGCATGGCTAAAAGATAGGCCAGGGGTATTTCTATTATCCAGAAACAGATGAAATTCATAATGGTAGGTGTAGTGGTATCGCCGGCGCCATTAAATGCCTGCGTCATGACCATACCGAAGGCGTAAAATGCATATCCATAACTCAAAAACCGTAAACATTGTGCGCCTATGGTTACAACATCTTCTTCGTCGGTAAACAGGCGGATCAGAAATTCAGGGTAGCTGATAAATATAAGTGCGATCATACATAAAAAAATCATATTATAGCAGAAGTATGGCCCGTCCGATGCTACCGGTGGTGAAATCCTGTTCAGTCCCTTTGACTGATTCAATAATATCCTGCCATAATCCCCACAAACAAAAAGGCTGATTTTGCAAAGAGTCTGATGATAACGATGTTTTGTTTTCAGTCATTAGATTTATTCTGTTTTTAATCTAGTTTTAACCACGAAGGGCACGAAGAACACGAAGATATATAATTTTATGTATAAACGTATAAGTAACATATAATCAACAATTTAATTCCCCCTTATTAAAGGGGGTTAGGGGGTTGTTTTAAACGTAATCTTTTGAAATATGTCAATGATTTACATCCCCTTAGTCCCCTTTATTAAGGGGAAACTTTATTGTCGCTATTTGATAAATTTAAAATTCATGAATAGATCAGGTTAGAACATGAATATAATGATAAAAATAGTCATGGAAAAATTGGGAGAGTAATTAAATATAAAATTATTTCTTCGTGTCCTTCGTGGTTAAAAAAAGGGGAGAGATAATGACATATATAAAAAAACCCCGGACGGAAATCCGGGGTTTTATATTAACCTAAGTATTGCATCAGCGATTCTTTTCGCGAGCTATGCCGCAATTTCTCAATTGCCTTTTCTTTAATCTGACGAACACGCTCGCGGGTCAGTTTAAATTTGACACCTACTTCTTCCAAAGTATGCGGTCGCTCGCCATCAAGCCCAAAATAAAGTTTCAGAATCGTGGCTTCGCGATTGGGTAAGGAATTAAGAATATGCTTCACATCTTCTGAAAGAGATTCTTCCATGATATCGGAATCAGGATCGGGTTCCTGGTTGTTCTGGATGATATCAACCAAACGATTATTTTTACTGTTTGATCCAAGAGGTGAGTCCATAGACACGGAGTGTGCTGCTTTTTTAATGGTATCACCAACTTCTTCCGAATCAAGATCTAAGACGTCTGCTATCTCTGACGGTGTCGGCGCACGCTCAAATTCCTGCTCTAATGCACTGTATACCTTACCAATCTTTGTCAGAGTACCGACGCGGTTTAATGGTAATCGTACCAGCCGGGTCTTTTCCGCTATTGCCTGCAGGATTGATTGTCTGATCCACCATACGGCGTAGGAAATAAACTTAAAACCCCTGGTCTCATCGAAACGATACGCTGCTTTCATCAGACCCAGATTGCCCTCGTTAATCAGGTCTTCAAGTGACAATCCATGATTTTGATAAGATTTTGCAACGCTTACAACAAAACGAAGATTGGCATTTACCAGCCTGTTTAAAGCTTTTTGATCCCCCTGTTTAATACGTTGGGCTAAATCAACTTCATCTTCGGCATTCAGCAAAGAGTATTCGCTGATCTCTCGAAAGTAGTTTTCCAAAGTTTGATTACTGCTAACACTGAAATCGGACACGTTTTTCTCTCCATCGGTTATTTGTTATATCACAAATATTAACAACTATTTATTCTGGAATTTGTTCCCAGGGGTACCTGATCTGCAACATAAATACATATTAATTCAAATATACAAAATTTTATATCAGAAATACTGTGACTTTTGTCATTTTTCAAAAAAAATATCATTTTTTTTATACTCAGCGGTAGAAATTGTTCCAAACCGTCCGGTTATAGAAAAAAATGTAACCCAAATCCACTGACTTAAAGCAAAATAACTGGATTTTTATTCCAGGTATCCCAAATTATTTCTTTTTTATTCAGGGAAGATAATTAGCGGCCAGTTTATTGAAAGTGTTGATTTGGGTCTTTATCCAATTCTTATCTTTTTTTAATTCCAATGCCATCCATTTAGCTACCACCGGTGACATTTCAATACTGGTTTTTGCATCCAATAAAATATTTCTGGTTCGTCGTGAAAGAAAATCTTCGACGGTGCGGGCCATTTCTTCTCTTACCGCCCATATGATTTCTCCCACCCGGGTCGGACGTTTCGGATGAATAAACTCGTTATAGGAACTTTTTTGCTCGAAAAGTTTTTTAATCTGAGGTGCATCAGAGCCATAATCTGCTAATGTTTTAAACATCTCCGAATTTTTATGATAGCCATGAATGTTAAGATTTTCTGTTGCAGATGGTCTAGGATCCAGCGCTCCTAAAATAATGGCATGATCAATCGTATCCTCAGCCATTTTACGATAGGTTGTCCATTTACCACCAGCTACGGTTAGAAGTCCGGTCGGTGAAATATGTAAGGTATGGTCCCGGGATAATTCAGCGGTATTTTTAACATCACCTTGTTTGACCAAGGGTCTTAATCCGGCAAATACACTAAGAATATCCGATCTTACCGGATCTTTGGATAAATATCGAGAGGCATGAGAAAGCAAGAATACAATTTCTTCTTCCAATGGGACAGGCTCTAAAGATATATGTTTAACCGGTGTGTCTGTCGTTCCGACCACAACACAATCGTGCCAGGGAATAGCAAATAAGACACGTCCATCATCGGTTTGGGGGATCATGATAGCGGTCTCTCCGGGGAGAAAGGATTTATCCAGGATAATATGTACACCCTGACTGGGACTGATCATAGATTTTGCCGATTTGTCATCGAGATGACGAAGGGTATCGGTAAAAACACCGGTGGCATTAATGATCACGCGACCCCTTAGAACATACTCTTTATCTCCTTCCAGATCGTGAGCAACCACTCCCGTTATAAGATTGTCTTTTTTCGTATAGTCTACAACTTTTAAATAGTTGAGTAATGTAGCACCCTGCTCAGAAGCGGTCTGTGCCATATTAATTACCAGGCGTGAATCGTCGAACTGTCCGTCATGATAGATGATACCACCCTTTAAACCATTCGTTTCGATCGTTGGGATGCGTTCGAGTGTTTTTTCTTTAGAGAGGATCTTTGATGCCCCAAAACCCTCTTTGCCGGCAAGGAGATCGTATAGCTTCAAACCGATGCCGTAAAAAGGGCCTTCCCACCAATCATAACTGGGAACGACAAAGGGAAGATTCTTAACCAGATGCGGGGCGTTTCGGCTGAGTATTCCGCGTTCTTTCAAAGCTTCCAAAACCAGGGATATATTTCCCTGTTGAAGATATCTGACACCACCGTGCACCAGTTTCGTACTCCTGCTGGAAGTGCCTTTGCCGAAATCATTCTGTTCGAGAAGCAACGTCTTGTATCCGCGGGAGGCGCCATCAATGGCCGATCCAACACCGGTTGCACCACCGCCGATTATAATAAAATCCCATTTTTGATCCGGTTCGCAGATCTGCGCAATCATATCCTCACGATTCATTGATTTCCCTTGTATTTTTTTTGGGTAGTGTTAAAAGTATAATATGTTTTCCATTTAACTTATTATTTTTATTGGCTTAAAAAACATCCCCCTAGCCCCTTTCAACGGGGGAATCGGATCCTTCCCCCCTATTAAGGGGGGATTGAGGGGGGTGTTTTTTCCTATTTCTTCA
>CAZBBC010000125.1:0-7001 GCA_964489835.1 uncultured Calditrichota bacterium | reverse complement strand
ATCCTTCCCCCCTATTAAGGGGGGATTGAGGGGGGTGTTTTTTCCTATTTCTTCAATTTCGAACATCCCCCTAACCCCCTTTCTAAAGGGGAATTAACATGGCGCTCTTTGTACTAATGACTTCATAAATTTTTAGAATTTTCCCTGACGGAGAATCCTGTAGATCTTTTCTGTGATCCAAATCATCAGGCGCGATCGCCCGTGACAGAGAAATTCATAAATAATTTCGGCCATCTCGGGTGTTCTGAGGTAACCGTAGGCTTTATGTGGATTTTTTTTACCATTATATTCATAGGTGTTTGAAACTTGTTTATCGAAGATTTCAATATTATTTGAATTTCCCTGATAATCATCTGCCAGGTCATAATTAAAGGCTACGCGGTCCCTTAGATCTGAGATATTGAACCATTGCCGTTTAATATTCTCCGGTGTAGAAAGGGGCTTTTGTTTATCAATTTTTTCTTGCTCTGCCCGGATTTTACTCATGATAACAGGAATTCCCAGCGGAGATCCGCAGGTAATCATAATATCAATGGAGATATCGGGCACCATTTGGGAGAGAACATCATAGGCGATAATAGAGCCCATTGAATGGGCAATGATTAATATTTCTTTATCCCGATGTTTTCTTAGCGTCTGCGCAAATTTTTCGCGGATGGCTTCTCTGGCCAGATAGTTAGACCGATTGCCGTTTGATTGTCGTGAAGAATAATATATTTCCAGATCGCGAAAAAAATGGTGGATGATAAAATCACTTATCCCTGAGAAATTTATGGTCAGATCTTCATTCAGCAAAAGATTATCAATCTGTTTTTCAATATAGTTCCTTATTTTTATTTGCCGGGGAGCGGATGTACCTCTCTGGATTTTTTCCGAAGGGTAGTAAGGATCTTCCAGATAGAGGGGATGATCTTCATCCTTTTCGCTGGGATCGAGGGGTTGTGGGTAAATAAAATTTGCCCAATATACCAGTTCAAACTTAAAGAAGGGAGCGGCATGATCAATGGCGTTTAAACCATCACAAATAGATTGACGCCACCATTTCTCCAGTGTGGAAAACGGCGGTTTGTTTCCTAAACCGTGAATACCAATGATAATTTTTGACATTATTATCGCAGCTGCTGTCCCAATGAACTAATATTTTTAAATATGATTATTTCTATCATTATAATCAATAATAAAAATGAGGAATTGGAGGAAGACTACCGGGATAATTACGCTGGTTTAAGATGAACTGTATGTTATATCCGGCAATGGGCGCTGCCTTGCTTCTTTAAATATTGCTGGTGATATTCTTCAGCACGGAAAAAGGTACTCTCTGCCACAATCTCTGTTACAATCGGTCTCTTATATTTTCCACTTGTTTTCTGGTGGGCAAGAGATTTTCTGGCCAACATCTCCTGTTCGGAATCGTGATAAAAAATGACCGACCGGTATTGTGACCCGACATCGGGACCCTGACGGTTGAGGGTGGTCGGATCATGGATCTTCCAGAAGGTATTTAACAGAGATTCATACGAGACCTTGGTGTCGTCGAATTGGACGTGAACGACTTCAGCGTGTCCGGTTCCACCCGAACAAACATCTTGATAGGTTGGATTTTCAAAATGACCGCCACTATAACCAACAGCTGTTAAGATCACCCCATCTATCTCCTGAAAAGCGGCTTCTACGCCCCAAAAACATCCGGCGCCAAAAATTGCTGTTTTCATTTAGTCCCATATCCTTTTAAATATACCTGGTCCATTCATTGTGAAGATTATGGTTGCAAACCAAAAAATTGATTAACCACGAAGTGCACGAAGAAAAAATATATCATTTTAGTGATTAGAGATTTTACTCCGTATAAATGGGCATACCATCAATAGTTACATGAGATTGCTTCGCCACTCATTCTTCGTGACTCGCAATGACTGTGTTATCTCGTCATTGCGAGCGTTAGCGAAGCAATCTAAAATAATATTTCAGAGTTAAGGACATAATCGCTAATTCTATTTCTATTGAATTATTTCTTTTATATACTAACGCACAAATTGTTTAAATATTTCAAGGATAATACTTTTATCTGATTTTTCATGAATCCATTGCTGATACCCTTGAACCCCCAGATAAAAAAAGGGCAAAATGCGTACATCTTGCCCTTGAACATCTCAATTCTCTAATAAATACGCTTAGTTTTTTTCAGGATGGGGTACCTTCAATACGTCTTTGATGATCTTTACAAAGGCATCCTTCGGTAATGCACCGGCAGCCATCTGTGGTTGCTCGTCGACCGGAATGAATAACATTGAGGGAATACTCTGTATACCAAAGGCAGCGGCTAATTCCTGTTCATGTTCGGTGTTTACTTTGTATATGTTAATTTTACCTTCGTATTCTGCGGATATTTCTTCAAGAACAGGCGCCACCATACGACAAGGTGCACACCATTCAGCCCAGAAATCTATAATCGCGGGTACCTTACCCTCGAATTTCCATTCCTTGTTCTCTTCATAATTAAATATCTTCTCCAGAAAGGTTGTTTTGGTTAGTTCTTCTGGCATTTTACCTCCACATATGTTTTATGATAACTTATAACAATTTATGTTTTGATGCCCGGAAATAAAAAAAGATACGGAAAACAATAAAAAATATTTAAACCTAAAAAAACATAGCGCAGCCCGAGGCTGTAAACAAGGAAAAAAATA
This sequence comes from uncultured Calditrichota bacterium, assembly GCA_964489835.1. Taxonomy (GTDB): domain Bacteria; phylum Calditrichota; class Calditrichia; order JAJRVZ01; family JAJRVZ01; genus CAZBBC01. Next base: position 4,314 of record CAZBBC010000125.1, on the reverse strand, counting down.
GTCCACAGATTCCACGGATTGACACGGATTACTTAACCGCAAGGACGCAAAGATTTTGCCTACAATAGCATAGTAACATAGATGACAAAAAAATTATTGTCAAAAGTTGACAAAATATATTTTGTTAACTATATTCCTTTTAGTTGGCTGTATTTTATTAGGGTCTTACTATCTGGTGTTGAGAGGAATCAAGCCCATACTCCGGCAGCCTGTAAATGGTGAGGATTTCATGGAAAATATCGAAATTAAATATGTGAGCCTTTTTGCCGGGTTAAGGATTGAACAATTAGAACATATCTGGCGTGTATCGGTTCTGCAAAAGTATAAAAAGAACGAAATGATTGTGTTTGAAGACGAACCAGATACCAGACTATATATCATTTTTAAGGGATTGGTTAAACTTACACGGTTGAGTGAAGAGGGTAGAGAAGTCATATTTTCCTTTTTGGGCGAAGGGGATGTTTTTGGAGAATTATCCATTCTGGATGATGAGTTTCGGTCAACCAATGCAGTGGTTGTTGAAGATTCTACTATTATTTATATACAACGAGCGGATTATCTGAAGATCTTTTATGAATGCCCGCAATTGACTTTGAACTTGCTCCGGGACATGACACTTCGCTTAAGAAAAAGAGATGCCCAGATAAAAAGCATGTCTTTTCAAAATGCGACCGGTAAAGTGGCAAACACGATTTTAAGATTTGCGGATGATGTTGGAAATATCCATATGGGACAGGTGGAAATTCCTCGTTTACCCCCTCATCGGGATATTGCCAATATGGTAGGCACCAGTCGGGAAACCATCTCCCGGGCAATTAATTGGCTGACTGATAAAGGATACCTGCATAAAGAACATGGCCGATTGATTATCAAAGATTACGAAAATTTTCGTGCCGCATTTTATTAAATTGAATTTTAAAAATTCCGGCCCCTGTAAAACATGACAAGGAAAGAAATTCGTCAATGAATTCTGTATCCTTCCCTGATCCAAATGTCAAGCGTGAAGTTGAACATACCGAAATTAGCCCTGAACCGCCGGGTGCTAGTGATACGGGTTCCCCACTATCTTCCGGAAGACGATACAATATCCTCAATATTTATAATCCTGCGAACCAGACAAAACAAGAACTGATTAAAAACTTTGTCGTCCGTATTAAAGAATTAAATGGGATATTCAGGGTGATAAAGAGTGATCCGATGCAATCACCGCCATGTCATTTTATTATTCAGGGACAACGTGGCAGTGGTAAAACAACACTTCTTCTACGTCTCTATTATGAAGTAAAAGTCATGGTTGAAGAGCAGAACTGGTTGATCCCCATTCGATTTGATGAAGAACAATACAATATCCGCACGCTTTATAAGCTATGGGAAAACGTTGCCCTCAGTCTCGAAGAAGAATTGGCAGAGGGTTTTTCCGGTTTATTTGATGAAATGCAGAAACATGTTGAGGATAAGGATTACGAAAACACATGCTATGATATTCTCAAGAATAGCTTGAAAATGCAAAACAAGAAATTGGTTCTCTTTATTGATAACTTTGGGGATTTATTAGGGAAATTTCAAAAAAAAGAGCACCAGCGTCTTGAATATTTATTATCCAACGAAACGGATCTTCGCATCATTGGTGGATCTTCTATGGTTCTGGATTATAAATACGATTATACGCAGCCGATATATGAACTGTTTAAAATTGTCATTTTGGAAGGTTTAAATCAAAAGGAAACGATTGACCTCTTACTTAAATTGGGCGAGTACTACCATTCTTCCTCCGTCAGGGATATTGTGGCCAATGCTCCCGGCAGAATTGAGACGCTTCGTCGTCTTACCAGCGGTGTGCCGAGGACCATTGTCCTGCTTTTTGAAATATTTATCGATAACGAATCCGGAGACTCTTTTCGTGATTTGGAATCAATCCTTGATCGTGTTACCCCTTTATATAAACATCGTATGGACGATCTCTCACCGCAGCAACAGGAAATTGTGCATGCCATTGCCATGAATTGGGATGCCGTAGGGGTAAAAGAAGTGGCCCGAATTACGCGAATGGAGAGTAAAGCAGTTTCTGCTCAGCTAAAACAGCTGGAGTTCAATCGTATTGTATCTAAAATAAAAACCAATATAAAAAATCATTATTACCAAATTAATGAGCGGTTTTTTAATATTTGGTATCTGATGCGTTATGGAAGGCGAAAGGAAAGAAATAAAGTACTCTGGCTTGTTCGTTTTTTGGAAAACTGGTGCAACCGGGAAGAATTGATTAGCCGGGCAGAGCGTCATGTTCAGGCATTACGAAAAGGAGTAATGTATGAGAAACATGCCCTGTTTATGACGGAAGCGCTTTCCCATACAGATATTCCCGAGGATCTCCAATACATTATGATCAAAGAGACACGGCGGCTGCTTACCGAGAAAAATAAAGATTTGTTGGATGAGCTTTCTAAATCTGATAAAGAACTATATAACACATTTGCCCTTTATTACACGCAGAAAAATTATAGTAAGGCTTTAAAGAATTTACTTGAAATCAGAAATAAAACCGGATTTGTGCTGGGGATGACCGGTTTTTTATTTGAGTTGCATATGAAAGATTTTCTAAAAGCCGAAGAATATTATTTGGAAGCACTCAAAAAGGGATACCATGGAATGATCTCAAATCTGGCCGGTCTTTATGAGATTGAGCTCAATGATTTTAAAAAAGCAGAAAAATATTATCTGATGGCATTCAAAAAAGGTAATACCCACGCTATTTACCAGTTGGCCCTTCTTTATCAGGTTAAATTAAAAAATCATAAGAAAGCGATTCAATATTATCTGATGGCTATTAAAAAAGATAGTATCGAGGCAATGAACAGTCTGGCATTACTTTATCAAACAGAATTACGAGATTATTCTAATGCTATAAAGTATTTTCAAATGGCTGTTGCAAAAGAAAATGCAGAAGCCATGATTAACCTGGCCTGGTTATATTTTATAACCAAAAAAAATAAAAAAGAGGCGTTGCATCTGTTGAACAAATCCTTTCAGAAAAGCCAGACGGGTACAAACACCTATGTCTGTGCGATGGTATTGCTCTGGAATGATCAGATCGATGAGGCGATTATCCGCGCCAAAGATTTTATCGAAGACAAAGAAATGATAGCAAATTTTAGTATGGGTATTGAACCATTTCTGATGCTGCTGATCGCAAAAAAACAGTACCGGTATATAGATAGTCTCTTTACTGAAAATAAATATAATGTCCGGGATGTCTATAAACCCATTTATTATGCGTTAATGTGTTTTATGCAGGATATATATCCCGATGAATGCAAACGAATGGGTGATGAATTAAGACAAACTGTGGACGAAATCATTGATCAGATCCGGCAAATGGAAGTTGATTATACCTGAGATAATACCATAGATATAAAATCCTTTCCTAAAAAAATCCCATCTGAAAAACTTAAAGAGTCACTTCTATTCCATTGTTTTTTTTCGAACTTAAATATGAAATTTTGTCATTAACCTGATCTATTCATACCGCAGCATAAAGCTGCAAACAAAGAAAAAAATAGTCCACGGATTTCCCCCGTAAGACGGGGCAGGCCGGATTAATACGGATTACTTAACCGTAAGGACGCAATGTATTTTTATTTGTTCTTTTGTTTTGATACAAAAGAACCAAAAAATCAAGGCTGTAAAATAATTTGAAGAAATTCTTCCGCTTGCTTCACTGAATTTTTTAAACTCGCTTCGCTCAGACAGTAAAAAATTCTTTTCGTTCCGCTTCGCGGAGAATTTCTAACAAATTATTTTAAGGCCGTTTTCAACTGTACCAACACCATGCAGGATCAATGTGGAATGACAGTTTCTATATTTGTTCTTTATGGCCTCCATTAATCATATAATCCAATTAGCAATTACCAATTACAAATTCCCAGTTCCTTATAAATCTTTGCGATCCTTGCGCTTTTGAAATCATCCATGATTTCGGAGGGGCAACGAAGGCAACGTTAATATAATTTTTTTCAGATAATAAGGTTTATAGTTTAAGTAATCATATTCATTTGGGATAAAATAAAATATATTATCGCTGCGTCGTCGCGTCGTTGCGTGAGAACGATCAATCGTTTGGGATCGCTGCGCCGCTGCGAGAAATGAATTATCCCGGCTACTAAAATTTTTGCTAAAACAACAAAGTTTTTGGCTATAGTAGCATCATGTCTTATTGGGACAATTAAGTCTCCGCTTAAAAAAAATCAGAAAGATTTTGGTGGAGAGGGAATGATTCAGTAAATTTTACGCTTTTTAAGTAATAAATAAAGATATATT
>CAZBBC010000124.1:11989-13398 GCA_964489835.1 uncultured Calditrichota bacterium | reverse complement strand
TTTGTTGACGTTTTAAACGGGCCAATTCCAGTGTCTTCGCCGGTAAATTGCCCATACTGATCTCATAATCCCGGACCACTTCACGCAACGCGGATATCTTGGCGGTTAAGGTCTTTATCTCTGTTTCTGTACTCAGCAAGCTCGTAACCAATCCCTGGGATAAAGCAAATACGTCTTTTACCATTCCCGAACTTTTCAGCTTCTTCGATTCTTCTTCCAGTTTTGTACGCAAGGCATTGATCTTATCATCATAGGCTTTTATCTGACCGTCATAACTGATCCGGTTGGCATTCTGTGACGATTCAACAGCAATCATAAACTTGGTTCGTTCGGCCACTGCCTGACCCAGCTCGTTTTGCAGGGAAATAATATATGGTGTCGATATACCACCCAGATCCTCTCCCATGGTCGTGCGCCGTTCTTCCAGCTGCCCACTGAGGGAGCGCTTTTTTTCCTGGGCACCATTCAAATCGATCTGCGCCATTTCGAGCATCGATTCGGCCGCGGTCAGCCGCTCATTCAGCTGGGTGCTCTCATCGTCCAGACTGGCCACATTTTCCCTCTCCAGATATCCTTTTAATTGATCTTCGGCCAGCCTTAATTCTTCTTCTTTTTTATTCAATTGTTTTTCCAGAAAATTACGCAGGTCGCTGACCACACCCTGGCTTTTCTCTGCATTTAATAATTGAAATTCCTCGGCAATCGCATTGGCTATGTAGGTACATTCAAAAGATGAATGCGCACGAAATTTGATTTCCAGGACATCGGTATCCTTGCGATTCTCGACTTCCATATTGTTCTGTAACAATCCGACCATACCACGGAAAGTCGGTAAATTACCTTCTTCGTCAGGTTGGAAAATACTCAGGGAATCACGGATCTCTGACTGATCCAGTTTTCGGATGGTGCGTTCCGCCAGAGTACGGCTTTTCAACAGTTCAATCTGGTTGGTGATCAGGGTCGTGCCGCCCATCAGGTAATCGGCGCCAAAGATCTGACGTTCCATGGTCCCACCGCTTTCAACGATAACGGTTGCACTGGCTTCATAGACGTTGGGACTGGTATAGGTGATGTACAGGGTAACGGCCAGGACAAGCAGAAAAGAGATAAAAATGATCCAGCGTCCCCGGTAGGCAATACGGAGATAGTCGGTTAAAGACAGCTGGTGCTCAAATTCCTGTTCAAACTGTTGTTCATCTTCAAACAAAATTATCCTCCTTCGGATTAATTTTTAATTTACTCAACCAACTATCCACGTTCAATACTTTTATCCCGGCTCCCGAGATGCTACGGATAATCCTTGGACAAAAAAAAATAAATCCGTGAAAATTCGTGAAATTCGTGGACCAATCCGTGGACCAATCCGTGGACAAATTCTTTTTTTGTTTGCCCGTAGAACGGCACGGTAT
>CAZBBC010000124.1:0-11889 GCA_964489835.1 uncultured Calditrichota bacterium | reverse complement strand
TGGACCAATCCGTGGACAAATTCTTTTTTTGTTTGCCCGTAGAACGGCACGGTATGATTATTTAGTCCAGAATGCCTCCCGCAGCTTCTCCAGCCGTGATAGCTGTAAAACCGATTCGTCCGGCGGTGTGACGGAGACTTTTTTGCCCTCCCATATCCGGGTGGGGATCCGCTCAAACAAGGATTGTGCCTTAGATGTGCCAAAATCCGTCTCTATTTTTTGACAGGCGGTCTCTAAAACCCGAAAATTACGCCATCTTGCTTCATGGGCATCGGAACTAACCAGATGCACCGCTCCTGCTTTTAACAATCGTCCGGCAAAGCGCTGACATTTTTTGCCAAAATGCCCGATAATACTACCGGCATCGGCCTGCACCAGACAGCCCTGATTAATCCATTCTACCAGTGGTGAGGGATCTCTTTGCAAATCGTTATTTCGCTCGGGATGAGCAAGCACCGGGGTGATCTTCTTCAAACGAATCTGGAAAAGGATATCGGAGAAATCCATTGGAAAACGAGAAAAAGGTATTTCAATAAGAATATATTTATGTTTATCACCGATAAGAACCCATGGCCGTTCCCACCATAAGATGGGAGAAGAGATTATATTTACTTCCGCCGCCAGTTTAATGTCCACCGCAATACCTTTTTCCCTGATCAGCTGATCTAAATCCTTAAAAGTGCTATCAATTTGATTCTCAACATCAGGTGTCGTATGGGCGTTGACATGGGGTGTCGCTAATAACTTTGTTATCCCGACTGATTCTGCCTGAATAAGCATTTCCAGAGATGTGTCAAAGGTTTTCGCACCATCATCGACACTGTATAGAAAATGGGAATGTAAATCTACCATAGAGAATATGCACCCGGCCAGACTTACATTCTTAGATCGATAATCTCAGCGCCATCAGGAGCTTCGAATTTAAAAAAAGCATCAGGCAATACCCTGGTGATATTGACTTTTTGGATAGCAAATGTCGAGGTATTATCGTTGAAGTCTGTATATTCTATTTTAGAGATCATATAATTTTCTTTGTGCACCCAGATTTTCATCGTCTTTATATAACCATGCGTATCTTCTTTTGGATCCAGCTTCAGCAAATAATGTGTTTTTCCATTATAGGTTACCTTATCAAGCAGCGACGCGTAATAATCATGGGGGTATTTAAAGAGCAGGTCCCTGGGTAAGAGCGCTCCGTCATCTTTTTTTGCTCTGTCAATCAGAACCTGATTATTAAAGGCAGAATATGTCCAGACGGTGATTCCATCGGTGACGATTGTCCGATCATCGGTTTCCAGGCGGTATTGAACACCATTTTTAACATATATTGTACCTTTGGTTTCATTTCTGGTATTCGTCAACCCAAAATATTCAACCTGTACAAATTCTGCGGACAAATTTTCAAGATCGTCGTATCTTTCCTGGATTTCTTCAACAATATCATCAACCGATTGTGCCTGAGATATGGTGAATAAGAATAGGAATAAAAAATATATTTTTAATTTCAACAATCTCACCTCTCTGTAATGATTAATTTATTATGTTTAAGCCATGAATTTCAGATCTCTCTGATGGCTATAATTAAGTCTCCCCTTAAAAAAGGGGCCGTTACAGTATCATATTATTGGTACAGTTTTACACGTATGAAATCTCTGTCTCCCCCCGCCAGTGGGCGGATCTTCGACCTTGGAAAAGGGGGACTAAGGGGGATATAAAAATGATCTAAGTTATTTATAAACATCCCCCTAACCCCCTTTATTAAGGGGGGATAGACCATGTTTCAATGAATATAAAGTTGTAAAAATGATTAATCCCCTATTTTACAAATCCTCCGGCAGATAATAGACCTGCCGTGGTTTACTTCCGTCAGCCGGGCCGACAACCCCTTCTTCTTCCATTTCATCGATCAGACGTGCGGCCCTGGAATAACCTATTTTTAGTCTACGCTGCAACAAAGAGATAGATCCCTGCTGATGCTGCACAACAATTCCCTTGGCCGTTTCATACAGTTCATCAGATCCACCGCCATTTATGGTATCGAAGATATCCTTATGGGATTCCGTCGGTTGCGGGAGATTGTAATGGGGGAGTTTTGGCTGCTTTTTTATATGAGCGATCAGTCGGTCCACTTCTTTGGTCGTAATCAACGGGTTCTGCAGCCGGATCGGACGTGGTTCACCTGGTGGTTGATAGAGCATATCGCCATTACCGAGCAGCTGTTCAGCCCCATTCATATCCAGAATTGTTTTTGAATCGGGCCGGGAAGTAACCATATAAGCGATACGGGCCGGGAAATTGGCCTTAATCACACCGGTCAATACATCAACCGAGGGACGCTGTGTTGCCAGAATTAGGTGAATGCCAACCGCACGAGCCATCTGGGTTAAACGGGCAATGGGCGTTTCCACTTCCTTGGCCGCAATCATCATCAAATCTGCTAACTCATCGATAATAATGATGATATAGGGAAGCTGCTGCAGTTTTTCTTCTTTGATCCGCGGTCCGCCCTGACGCACACGAATATTGTAATCTTCGATATTCCTTACACCCATATGGGCCAGTTTATCGTAACGAAGTTCCATCTCCAGAACCAGGGTATTCAGAATACTAACCGCATTCGAAGGCTTGGTTATCACTTCTTCATCCAGATCGGTTCGCCATACCAGATAATGCTCGGAAAGGGCCCGATATAAAGATAATTCGATTTTCTTCGGATCGATCATTAAAAATTTCACTTTGCCCGGATCCACGCGGTATAAAATTGAAGCAATGATTGTATTAATTCCGACACTTTTACCCGAGCCCGTCGATCCGGCAATAAGTAGATGAGGCATTTTTGTCAGATCTGCACAATAAACTTCACCATTAATCGTCTTGCCCATTGCAATCGGAAGAATATGTTTTGAATTGACAAATGTTTCTGAACGAATCATTGGTTTCAGAAAAACCGTTTGTGGTTGCCGGTTTGGAATTTCGATACCAATGGCCGCTTTACCGGGAATGGGAGCAACCATTCGGATCCCCCTTGCTTCCATTGCCAGTGCCACATCGTTGGCAAGGGCGACGATTTGACTCACTTTCACACCAGGAGCCGGCTGAAGTTCATACAGGGTAATAACCGGTCCGGCTGTCACCCGTATGACTTTTGCCGACAAACCAAAATCCATGAGTTTCGATTCCAACAGGGAAGCATTGGTTTTTAATTCTTCACGATCAACCGAGGTATCCTCAGACACGGCACTTTCCAGAAGATCAACAGACGGAAATTCATATTTGGCAATGCTTTCTCTTACCAGGCGGTCATAATCCACTTCCTCAACCTTTACTTCTTCCTCGAATTCAAAAGGAACATCACTACCTTCCGCTGGCTGACCGGCACCTTCTTTTCTCAGCGTCTCACCCGTATTCGTGGCTGTCGGATGTGCTGCTTTTTTTATTAAGGCGGTGTCGATGGTCAGCCCTTCAGACTGTTTTAAAACATCATCAAGGGTTGTCCGGATCATCGGCTTCTGTTCTAATTCGATCTTATCCGTGTCCGTTTTCTTTTCCTCATCATGTTTAAAGCGTTCCTCTGCCGGGTCTTTTGCTGTTTTTGCGGATTTAATTTCTACCGGCCGGTTGCTAACGATTTCCGGCTCCGTTGTCAGATGTTTTCTTTTTAAAAATGCCTCTTTTTTTCGATTTTTTCGGTCGATCTGCCAGGCATGATAGGCTTTATTTACTTTCAAATGAATTTTTACGATCGCATCGTGAAAATAGCTCAGAATCATGGCCAAATCCAGACGCAGACTGATGATCGATAGAGCGAGAAGAAAAGCTAACAGAATTATAATTGTCCCGAATTTTCCCAGGTAAATTACCAGATACGAGGCAGCGAGGCCTCCGATCAAACCACTGGGATAATATTCCCTGATCTTGCCCATGGTGTCAAAAGATTCCGGCAATGCCAGTAAAATGGATATAAAAAAGGCCCAGACCACCATTAATAGAATCGGGTACAGATACGGATTAAGGGATTGCTTGCGGAACATCTGTACACCGACGAGGATGATAATGATGGGTAGAACAAGGATCGGATATCCAAACGTATACTTTATCAATGGATCTGCGATGGCAGCACCGGCCGGCCCTATCCAGTTTTTGATTTGTATAGAATTATTCTCTATTTTCAGATTGGGATCGTCCCGTCGGTCATAGGAAAATATGGCCAGTAATAAAATAACACCGAGCGCTATCAGTATAAAACTGGTTGCTTCTTGGCTATAAGTTTTTTGCGCTGCTTTACGTTTGTGTGCCATTGTTATTTAATTTGGTTTATTTATGAACCACGATGCGCACGGATTACCCACCCCGTCTCCCCGCCTGAGTCGGGTCTTCGACCTTAGAAAAGGGGCTGTTGTAGTTTAGACTTTTTTCAAGTTCTAGTACATTTGTACTATCGTTGAAGCAAAATCTATTCCCCCTTAAAAAAGGGGGTTAGGGGGATGTTTATAAAAAACTTAGACCATTTTTACATCCCCCTTAGTCCCCCTTCTCCAAGGTCGAAGATCCGCCCACTGGCGGGGGGAGACTTAATCGTCGCTAAGTGATAGATCTAATATTTGTGAATTATCCAGATTAATTATTTCCGGTAAAATTATCTACTCACAGATAATGTGATTAAGGAAATTTTTCCCTGTAATCACCCATTCCTGCAAATTAATTTAGCATAAAATATACAAAAATATAGTGTTAAAGACAATAATGGGAGGCAGGTATAAATACAGAAATACAGATCAAAGTGCCCCTCTGCATTTACCGGATGCCAGGAAAGTCTTATTTATACGAATGGCGGTTTGATAATTTCTGCGGGTAAAAATTTATCTCTGATCTTAATTTCGATGATGGTTCCAATCTTTGCATGCGCTTTACTGACATAGCCAAGTCCGATTCCCTTTTCCAGGATCGGTGATACGGTCCCACTGGTTACGACACCGGTCTTATCGCCTTCTTTATAGATTTCAAATCCTTTACGGGGGAATCCCGAATCCTTAAGGATAAATGCCACCAGGCGTCTTTTTACACCTTCTTCTCTTATTTTTTGTAAAACATCCCTGCCAATAAACTCCCCTTTTTCCAATTTCGTAATCCAACCAAGACCGGCTTCCAGCGGATTGGTGGTATCATCGATATCATTCCCATACAAACACATTTTTTTTTCTAAACGCAGGCTATCCCGGGCACCGAGCCCAACCGGGGCGATATCATAGGCCTGACCGGCGGTGAACACTTCATACCATATTTTTTCAGCGTATTTATTCTCAAAATACAGCTCAAATCCTGGTTCTCCTGTATAACCGGTCCGTGATATCAGCATATGGACACCGGCCAGCTCTCCCTGGACAAACCAGTAATATTTAATGTCAGCCAAAGAAACAGCCGTTAATTTTTGTAGTGTTTCTTCTGATTTTTTACCCTGAACAGCGATCTGGGTAATATCATCACTGACATCCGTGATCTCACAACCGTCTATCAGGTTGTCCATCATCCATTGGTAATCTTTCTCCTTATTGGCCGCATTAACCACAAGCAAAAAATGCTCAGGATACCGGTAGACAAGAAGATCATCAACAATACCACCTTCAGCATTGCACATGGCTGAATATTGGACCTGGCCCATTGACAAAGCGGAGGCATCATTTATAGTAACTTTTTGTACCATATCGAGGGCATTGTCACCCCGGATCTCAATCTCGCCCATATGGGAGACATCAAATACACCCACTGTTTCCCTTACCCGACGATGTTCGGCACGTATACTGTGATACTGTATCGGCATCTCATAACCGGCAAACGGAATCATTTTTGCGTTTAACCGGACATGGATATCATATAATGCGGTTCGTTTCATTTTTATCTCCTATGGGTGTTCAAGGTAGTGTAAAAATTTTTCATATATTTTCCATTTAACATATTATTTTTATTGGATTAAAAATACATCCCCCTAACCCCCTTTCTAAGGGGGAATTAAATTAGGACCGGCAGCCGGATTTGCGTGTTGTTTCTAATTCTGCCTTCAGATATTGGCCGGTGTATGATTTTTTATAAGCCGCTACCTTTTCCGGTGGTCCGGTAACAATTATTTTGCCGCCTTTATCACCGCCCTCCGGGCCAAGATCTATGATCCAGTCGGCTGTTTTTATAACATCCATATTATGTTCGATAATAACGACCGTATTTCCCTTTTCAACCAGCCGGTTTAATACATTTAACAACATATTGATATCTTCAAAATGCAATCCGGTGGTTGGTTCATCCAGGATATACAATGTACGCCCTGTCCCGATCTTTGATAATTCGGTTGCCAATTTGACTCTTTGTGCTTCGCCCCCGGATAATGTTGTTGCCGGTTGCCCCAGGTGAATATAACCCAGCCCCACTTCCGAAAGAGTCTCCAAACGCCTTCTGACCTGAGGAATATTCTTAAAAAATACCAGGGCATCATCCACCGTCATCTCAAGGACGTCAGAAATATTTTTTCCTTTATATGTAATTTCCAATGTTTCCCTGTTATATCGTTTCCCTTTGCATACCTCACATTGGACATAAACATCCGGCAAAAAGTGCATTTCTATCTTTTTTATTCCATCGCCTTCACAAACTTCACATCGTCCACCTTTCACATTGAAGCTGTACCGTCCTGGTTTATAACCACGAATCTTCGACTCGGGGAGTTGGGCAAACAGATCACGTATGGGGGTAAACAAACCGGTATAGGTTGCCGGATTGGACCGGGGAGTCCGGCCAATCGGGGATTGATCGATATCTATTACTTTGTCCAGATGCTCAAGACCGGTAATCCGGCCATATTCCAGTGGTATTTTTTTAGATTTATAAAAATGTCGGGCCAGTGCCGCATACAATGTCTCATTTATCAGCGTACTTTTACCTGATCCGGAAACACCGGTTACACAAATAAACATTCCCAACCTGAAATCAACAGTGATATTTTGAAGATTATTACCAACGGCACCTTCCAATTCCAGAATATCGCCTGTCCCTTCGCGCCGTTTGGAAGGAATCGGGATACATTTCCTTCCTGAAAGATAAGCGCCGGTAATTGAATCTTTAACGGACAAAATACGTGCCGGCGATCCGGAATAAATCACCTCACCACCATGTCTGCCCGCCCTGGGCCCCAGATCGACGACATAATCCGATCGCTCAATCGTTTCCCGGTCATGCTCGACAACAATAACGGTATTTCCCAGATCTCTTAGCCGATGCAATGTGTCAATTAATCGGGCATTATCACGCTGATGTAATCCAATACTGGGTTCGTCAAGAATATAAAGAACACCGACCAGCTGTGCTCCGATCTGTGTGGCCAACCTAATTCGCTGGGCTTCACCGCCGGATAATGTCCCAGCGGCCCTTTCCAGGGTCAGATAATCCAGGCCAACGTTGACCAGAAAACCCAACCTTTCCTTTACCTCTTTAAGTATCTGATGGGCAATCTGTTTTTCCCGTTCGGTTAAGCGGATCTTATCAAAAAAGTGTTGTATCTCCCGTATCGAATAAGCTGTAATATCACTTATATTTTTATCGTTGATAGTGACTGCCAATGATTCCTTGCGTAAACGGGCGCCGCCACAATCATGACAGAGAATATTATTCATAAAACCCTCAATCCATTCGCGGATATATTGCGAATGGGTCTGACGATACCGGCGGTTGAGATTGTTTATAATACCTTCATATTTGCTCATCCATTCCACATAGGCGTTTTCTCGTTTATAGACCAGCTTTACTTTTTTCGATCCGCTGCCAAATAAGATAACATCCCGCTGTTCTTCGGTCAGTTCTTTCCAGGGTGTGTTCAGACTGAAACTCATTTCCTTTGAAATACTTTTTAACAACTCAAAACTCCAACCCTCATGGCGTTGTCTCTCACCAAGAGGAATGAGAGCTCCTTCTTTTATCGACAAGGAATCATTACTGACAATTAGATTGGGGTCTATCTTGGTAATGGTTCCCAACCCGTCACAGGTAGGACAAGCACCATAGGGGCTATTGAAGGAAAACATACGCGGTGCCAGATCTTCGTAGGATATATCGCAATGAACACAGGCAAAATGTTCGGAATAAAGTTTATCTTCCTTTTTATCGGGATTATTAATAATCACCAAACCGGCCGCCTGTTTGAGAGCAAGCTCAACCGAGTCGGTAAGACGCTTATGGATATCCCCTTCAACAACCAATCGATCAATGATCAGGTCCAAATCGTGCTTTTTATTTTTTTTAATTTCGATATCACTATCCAGATTATACATCTCACCATCAACACGAACCCTGACATATCCTTCTTTCCGGAACTGATTGAATACTTCCCTGTATTCCCCCTTCCTTCCGCGAATAACCGGTGCCAGAACCTGGATACGTGTACCCTCCGGCTGTGAGAGAATGGCATCGACAATTTGTTGTACCGTCTGTTTCTCGATTGCCCGGCCACAGTTATAACAATGCGGATAACCGATCCGGGAGAAAAGCAACCGCAGATAATCGTAAATCTCCGTAACGGTTCCAACGGTAGAACGTGGATTCCGGTGTGTCGTTTTTTGTTCGATGGAAACAGCAGGCGATAAACCGTCAATATAGTCAACATCGGGTTTTTCCATCAGACCGAGAAACTGCCGGGCATAAGCGCTCAACGATTCCACATAACGCCGCTGCCCCTCAGCATAAATAGTGTCAAAAGCAAGACTGGATTTACCTGATCCGGAAAGACCGGTAATCACCACGAATTTATCACGGGGAATCTCGACGTCTATATTCTTTAAATTATGTTCCCGTGCTCCTTTTACAAAAATTTTATTCTTTTTAACCATAGCATAGTCCAAGTCTTCAAACCAAGAAAGAAATAGTCCACGGATTTCCCCCGTAAGACGGGGCAGGCCAGTTTTCCATGGATTCTTTTTTTGTCCGTAATAGCATAATATACAAACAGCAAAAAAACATTCCAACCGGCCATTATCTGTTCCTGTAATTACCCGAACAATTACTTGAATATATCTTTCAACTGATCAGAAGACTAAACGCGGGAATCAGCAGTATGAGGGCTACCATTCTATTAAAAGTAATTTCATTGACATTCAGGTGGGATTTTCCTCCCAGCCATAAGCCGAGCAGCATGAGGAAAAAATAGACGATCAAATGAATCACAGGAATATTTAAAGGAATTTGATGATATAGATAAAGTACGGATCGCCAGGCCGTACCCAGGACAAAAATAGCGATCAGCTGAGTCCTGAAAAACGACTTTTGATACATTATTTTCATGTAAATGACCAACGGTGGACCGGACATGCTAACCAACCCTCCTAAAAAACCACTCAAAAATCCCGCTGGGTATTTTAACCAGGCAATATTTTGCTTCTTTTGGGTAACGAAACCATTGCCCTGCAATAATATAAGCACAGAAAAGACCAGAATAACAGCACCGATAATTCTTTTCAGACTAACCACCGGCATAATTCCGAGCAATAAAGCACCGAAAAATGTTCCCGCTCCTAAGGCAATGAATATTGATAAAACAAATGGCCAGCGGATATCTTTTCTCACCAAAAAAACCAGGATACATCCGGCAAAAAAGTCAAAAAAAGCGGCAAGTACCAGCGCCGATGGCGGATCATAGAGCAGGGTGATAAAGGGGACGATAACAAGAGAGGGTCCGAAACCACTGAATCCCTTTACAAAATAAGCAATAATTACAACCATCATTCCAAAAATGATTTCCATCTCATTACTTTTTTAAATCGACGGGTTTTCCGCACTAATATCTAACCAAAAATATTTGACATTTACGCTTGTCGAATATCGAACAAGGATTAACGATTTACGATTTTTGAAGTATTGTTTATTTAAAAAATTCGCATTATTAACCACGAAGGTTTAATAATAACAATTATTTAGATTGCAATTAAAAAGGAATATAACTTCAAATTTAAATAGTACTTTACTTATTTAACGTTAAAAAAATCTTCGTGTCCTTCGCGTGCTTCGTGGTGTATGAATTGACCCGGTTAAACATTCATCTAAATTGAATTTATTTATATATTTTCAACTCTTAAATCAAAAATCATTAATCCTTGTTCGATATTCAATAAAAAGAAATAATTATTCAGAAATTTAAATTTAATTTGAAGGTTCAGACATGTGATTTGGTGCGCTTATGCCTCTCAATGGCAAGCTCGATCAGACGATCGATCAGCGCCGTATAAGATATACCGCTCGCCTCCCATAGCTTGGGATACATACTTATTTTAGTGAATCCGGGGATCGTATTTAATTCATTCACATAGAGCCGATCATCAGCCGATAAAAAGAAATCCACTCTGGCCATGCCGGCACAATCCAGTATTTGAAAGGTTTTTATTGCCAACTTCTGGACTTTTCTTACGGTTGCAGGCGGTATTTTGGCAGGAATAACTAATTTTGCACCATCATGACTCAAATACTTGGCTTCATAAGAATAAAATTCATATTTGGGGATAATTTCCCCGGGAACTGATGCTATCGGATCCTCGTTGCCAAGAACCGAACACTCGATCTCTCGTCCTTTAATATATTGTTCGATGACAATTTTATCATCATATTCAAAGGCCTTGTGCAAAGCCGGCTGTAACTCTTTGAGATTGTGGACCTTTGTGATACCAACCGATGATCCCAGATTTGCCGGTTTGACAAAGCAGGGTATTCCTACGGCCGCTTTTATTTTACTGAACTTAATTTGATCAATATCATAGTAACGGAAACTTAAAAATTTTGCCTGCCGTATACCCCCTTCACGCAGCAGCCGTTTCATGACATCCTTATCCATACTGACGGCCGATCCTAAAACGCCGGCGCCAACAAAAGGAATATCCGCCAATCGCAAAAGCCCCTGTACCGTACCGTCCTCACCATAGGGGCCGTGCAGCACTGGAAAAATCACATCAAGGTTCCCGATAGACTGCCCGCCGCTGACCGGCATGATGTGCTTTGATCTCATTCCCGGTACCATCGCCAACTCATTTCTTCCCCGTTTCATGCTGATCTGTTTCGGATCATCCGGATGTAGTAAAAAATGCGATGACTCCTTTAAGTACCATTTTCCATACCGGTTTATTCCGATAAGGACAAGATCGTATTTCTTCTTATCCATGGCTTCAATCACATTTTTTGCCGATTGTAGTGAGACTTCATGTTCGGCAGATCTCCCCCCAAACAAAATACCTACCCTCAGTTTTTTCATAATACCCTATTCCACCATATGTTGTACTTAATAGTTATATATCATTAGTCCCGCATAAATTAATTTTCCTCAACTAATGACCAAAAAACTCATCCCCAAACCTGCGTCTAAGCCGCATCTTCGACCTTCTCTTGAAAAGAGAAGGGGCTCCCTAAAGTCCCTCTCTTTCCAAGAGAGGGATTTAGGGTGAGTTCTTTAAATCGAGTCCTTGGTGTAGTTTTACACTAAGGGCTCTGCCTGTCCGCCTACTGGCGTGGTGGTTAAAAAATTTAGATTCACAGAACATTTTGACCCTATTATTCGGGATAAACGGAATTTAAGATTTTGAATCATAAGATTAAATACTATTTGGAAATAAAACCGGAGTGACCGCGTCCTGAACCTGCCAATCGGTATTATTATTTTTATTTCGTTATTTAAATTTTTCCTTTTTACTTTTCCCATTCCACTCGTAATTTACCCTGTCCAAGGATGGTAGTGTTAAAAGTTCTATGAAAAAATGAAAAACTAAATTTATGAAGTCATTCATACAAAGAGCGTCGTGTTAATTCCCCCTTAGAAAGGGCTGTTGCAGTATCACTTTATTTGGCAGCTTTTAACATTTGAAAGATCTGCCT
>CAZBBC010000123.1:0-13530 GCA_964489835.1 uncultured Calditrichota bacterium | reverse complement strand
TCAATATCTGAATGCGGTTGTTGACGATAGCGCCGATCACAAAGAACGTAAATATGTATGAGTTAATTCCCCCTTAATAAAGGGGAGACTTAATTATCGCCATATGATAGATTTAAAATTCATGAATTAATCAGGTTAATTATTACCTGAAAAGATTTTGATTATTAAAATTCATTTTCGTAAATAATTTTATTCCGATGGGTAACAGGCCACATGACCATCCATTAGAAAAATAATACAACCCTATTCATGTACAGGCCAAAAATCATATCAAATGTCAAAAAAAATACCATCACAAACCCTTGCCGACCTGGGATTGATAACTGTCACTCTATTCTGGGGTACCACTTTTATATTATCGAAAATTGTTCTTGCCGAGATATCACTGACCGCTTACTTAGTCATTCGGTTAAACCTTGCGGCCATTGCTCTAGCGATCTACGCATTCAGATTTCGTAAGTTATTTAAACGACAAACATTGCTCCACGGCATGATTATGGGTATTTTTCTTTTTATATCCTATCTTTTTCAGATGTGGGGCATACAGCATACCACGGCAACCAATGCCGGATTCATTACAGGTTTAAATGTTGTTTTTGTCCCTCTCTTTTCAATTATTTTTTTTCGTGATCATCCCAAAATATCCTCATTAATTGGTGTTATTCTGGCGACTCTCGGATTATATTTTCTCTCCGGCGGAGATTACTCCGCCCTGAACAAGGGTGACTGGTTGGTTTTTGTATGCGCCGTAGCCGTTACTTTTCAGGTAATTTTTACCGGTAAATTCGCTCCGAAAAATAATATTTATCTGCTCACCGCTGTGCAATTAGCGACGATCGGTGTATTAAGTCTTTTACTTTTACCCTTTACCGATAATCCACTGCCGGCCATGAATGGAAATATTATTATCCTGATAGTATACCTGGCCCTTTTTGGAACGGTGTACACATTTTTAATGCAAACCGCGATGCAGCGCTATACCACGGCGACACGCACAGCCCTGGTCTTCTCACTGGAGCCCGTGTTTGCGGCATTATTCGCCTACCTTATTGCCGGTGAACTTTTAACAGTTTCCGGTTGGTTTGGCGGTATTTTGATCATCTGCGGCATGTTAATCGCAGAGATAGACTGGAAAAAACTCTTCAAATAGAAAAATTTCTGATCATTCCCACCAGCATAGCATCAATATGTTTATACTTTGTTTCACAAGAAACTAATTGTTTCATTTGATATTATCATCCTAACTTATTATAAATATTAATATTAGACAGATAATCATTCCGGGATGAAACAGTTTGTTTTTAATTTAATTATATAAGAGTTGTTGTTTTTATTGAAGTTACGATTTGGCAAAGAAAATGTATGGTATTTCTTTGAGGTACCTATGGACGAGATGTTAGGAAATCATTATTTTTTATCCCGAAATTATGCCCGGGCATCTGAATTGCTTGAGAAGGCATTGCGGGTTGATCCTAAGAATAAGGCGATACGAAGGAAACTGATTGTTTGCTTCGCGCAGATCGGTCAGGTTGATAAGGCATTAAAAATTTTCTTATCGTTAATTAAAGAGGATATTGACTTTGTTATTAATACCGATCCGGTTGATGATGACTGCCCTTGTACAGAGCTCGTATTTGAGCTGGAACGGGGTAAGAGTAATAATATAGAATCCATCGATTTCACTCTTATTCTTGGAATGTTTTGGCTCTATTGTAATCTCAATAAATCTATCGAATATTTTCAGCAAGCGGCGGGAGCAGATGAAAACAATACTACCATAAAGTCTATTCTCCTCCTTATGAAGGCGCGTCTGGAAAAGGAAAGTACCATCGTATAGACCTATTTTTAAAGTTTTATTTCTGGCTAACTCCATCCAATATATAACTGCCGTCGTAATGGGGGCAAGGGGATTGTCTATCAATAAGGATTATAGATAATCAGACATTTTTACAACCCCTTAATCCCCTTTATTGGGGCTGTTGCAGTATCACTTTATTTGGCAGCTTTTAACATTTGAAAGATCTGCCTCCCCCTTGGAAAAGGGGGATTGAGGGGGATATAAAATCAGTCTAAGTTATGTAAAAACATCCCCCTAGCCCCCTTCAAAGGGGGAATTAGATTTTGCTTATTCGAACAGATAATTACATATTTCTGTTATAATTATCTAATCTGCAAAAGCCCCTATTAAGGGGAAATTAGGCTGTGCTTATATCAAAGATTCTGGTTTTTCTAAAAATTCATGAATTAATCAGGCTATGTTTCATTTTGAAAATATTTCCTGGTTATTTTCACAATTACCGGTGTCAGGACTAATAAACCAATCAAATTGGGAAAAGCCATCAGCGCATTGAAGACATCTGCAACAGACCAGACGGTTTCAAGTTTAGAAATCGCTCCAATCATTACAAAAAGTGTAAAGATATATCGATAGGGTTTTACTGCCTTTATCCCTACCAAATATTCAATGGATTTTTCACCATAGTAAGACCATCCTAGAATGGTTGAATAAGCAAACAAAGCTAAACCGACGGACACAATATATTCCCCGGCCTTACTTCCAATGCCGGTTGTAAAAGCAACGGATGTCAGTTCTGCACCTGTTAAACCATTACTCCATTCGCCACTTACGATGAGCACCAAACCAGTTAATGTACATACAACGATCGTATCAATAAAGGTCTGGGTCATGGAAACCAGCGCCTGTGATACCGGATGCTTTGTGATCGCCGCAGCGGCAGCAATCGGTGAGCTTCCCAGCCCGGATTCATTGGAGAAAACACCCCGGGCAACACCCATCCGAATGGTTAGCATCACACCTGCCCCCATAAAACCACCGATTCCTGCCGTGGGGGTAAAGGCATGGGTAATGATCATTTCAAACGCCTGCGGAATGAGGGGCATGTGCATCAGGAGGATCAGAATAGCAGCCCCTGTATAAAACAGGATCATGATCGGTACAAGAACAGCGGTTACCCGGCCAATGCTTTTAATTCCGCCAATGATTACAATTGCCGTGGCAATGGTTAAAAAGATTCCGGTAAACCAGAAGGGTACATTAAAACTGCTTTCCAGCGCATCGGCGACGGAATTGGATTGAACCATGTTTCCAATCCCAAAAGCAGCAACAGCAGCAAACAGAGCAAACAAACCGCCCAACCATTTCGCGTTCAGTCCTTTGCTGATATAATACATAGGACCCCCGCTCATCGTACCATTGTCATCAACTTCCCGATATTTTACTGCCAGAAGTGCTTCCGAATATTTGGTTGCCATTCCAACCAGACCCGTAATCCACATCCAGAAAAGGGCTCCCGGTCCACCGGCAGCGATCGCAGTGGCAACTCCGGCAATATTGCCTGTTCCCACTGTTGCTGATAATGCCGTCATCAGGGCCTGAAAATGGGTGATATCTCCCGGTTCATCACCCTCCTCTTTCCTCTTGATCAAGGCCAGATAAAGTGCCTGCCATAAGCGTGTAAACTGCAATCCCCGCAAACGCAGGGTCAGCCATAATCCCGTACCAACCAACAAAATAATGAGCGGAAAACCCCATAAAATATCTGAAATGCTCTGAACATATCCGTGTAATGCATCCATACCGATCCCCGTTTCATAAATCAAATATCAGTAAAGTCTAGTGATTTCTGTGGAAAAATGCAATGGAGGAAACAAATCCAGAGTGGCGTGCTTTTAATACTGGACTAATTTAACCGGCACGTAGGAAGATTCCTGGGGGATGACAAGCAGTGAGAGAGCCATTTTACAAATTGCATTTATTAATAATACTACCCAAGCAGCGTAAGGAAAACACCGGCGGCAACGGCTGATCCGATCACACCGGCCACATTCGGTCCCATCGCCGGCATCAGAGGATTAACTTTTCCATCGGTATGTTCGGAAACAAACTTCTGGACAACACGTGCCGCCATTGGCACTGCGGAGACGCCGGCTGCCCCGATACAAGGATTTATTTTATGATTACCCGGAAGAAAAATGTTGAGGATCTTGGCAAATAGAATTCCCCCGGCAGTACTGAAAGCAAAGGCAAAGGCACCAAGAACTAAAATGCTCAATGTTTCAAAACGCAAAAAATTTTCAGCGGCCATGGTTGCTCCAACGGCTATACCCAGAAAAATCGTAACGATATCTACCAAAGCACCACCGGCTGTTTTTCTTAACCTTTCGGTCACCCCACTTTCCCGGATCAGATTTCCAAACATAAGCATCCCGATAAGTGGTGCACTGGATGGGATCGCCAGGGCCGAAAAACCACCGGCACAAACAGGAAATAAAATGACAGCTACTTTAGACACGGGAAATGCCTGGGGCATATCGATTTCCCGTTCTTTTTGAGTGGTAAGCATGCGCAATATCGGTGGTTGAATAATCGGGACCAGGGACATGTAACTATAGGCCGCCAGGGCAACGGGCCCCAATAAATGAGGAGCCAGTTGACTGGCTAGAAAGATCGATGTGGGGCCATCGGCTCCGCCAATAATGCCAATGGTGGCTGCTTCTTTTAAAGTAAAACCAAAAAAATAAGCCGCACCCAGGGCAGAAACAAAAATACCCAGCTGAGCAGCAGCCCCGAGAAGAAAAGTTAACGGACGTCCCAATAAGGGGCGAAAATCGGTTAAGACACCGACACCCAGAAATACAAGCGGCGGAAGTAATTCAGTGGAAATACCCCCGCGATAGATCAGACCAATGATTCCCTCTCCATAGGAACCCATATCAGCCAGGGGAAAATTCGCCAAGACCATGCCAAAAGAAATAGGTATTAAAAGAAGGGGTTCATATTCTCTGGTAACAGCCAAAAATACCAGGACTGCCGCGATCATATGCATCAACCAGTTGCCCAGGGTCATGTGAGCAAATCCGGATTGATTGATCAGCTCGAGAAATGGTTCCATAGGGAATTATCCGTTAAGAAATTAGTAAAATAGGCTTTGAAGAATCTATCTCATCCCCAACCTGCACCTCAATTGAAGTGACAATACCGTCTTTTGGGGCTTTGATATCATATTTTGCTTTCATCGCCTCTATCTGGGCCACAACCTGCCCGATGACAACACTATTTCCCACCTGCACTAATATATCCACCACATCCACTGATCCGGCAAATGTTGAATAAACGGCTTCACCTTCTCCAACAACCTTTCCACTACCGCCTGGCGATTGTTTATCTGCAGATTTAGTTGCACCAACCGGTTCCAGAGTCACAAAAAACGTCCGCACCTTACCGTTTTCCTCAACCATACATTTAGACCTTACCGGACCAGAAAAAGCCGCCGTGGGAGTAATACCCGATGGTTTAGTCACGGTTGCCGGCGCTTCTTCTTTTTTCTTTAACGGAATATCGATTTTCCCTTTTCCGGTTAATAAGCGGATCCCCTCATTTACTTCCATGTTTTTACCGGGAACCATCGCTGCCAGGACCAGAAATGTATTCACATCATTTACGGGAAGATTTCGTTCTTTCAATGCTTCCTGAGCCGGTTCAATATTTTTCGGGGCTGCTTCCAGGGGATCCCCATCAAAAACAGGCAACTCCAGCTGCTCAGAAGAAATTTTAACAACCTCCGGATCCGGTGGTAATGGAGTTTTACCAAAATAACCAAGGACCGCCCGGCCATAGCCGGCATCAATTTTTTTCCACCGTCCGTACATCACATTGTTAAAGGCCTGCAACCAATATTGCTGACTTCCCGGTGTCACACTGGTCCAGGCACCACCGGCCTCAACAACGACCGGGAATTCGGCCAATACCTGACTATATTTGTCCAAAATACCAGCCTTAACCATCATATGTACATTGGGGCCAATAGCGCCTCCCGGCATCGGAAATCCGAGTACGCGGGCATCGGCCGTTGTCGTTGTGGGATTAAAACTGTATTCTTTGAGACCTTCAATTAATAAATTTTCTATCTCACTGATTTTTGAAACATCAACATCCAGTGAATAACCGCTTCCCTTTAATCCATGCGCCAAAGACCTGACATCCGGTTGAACGGTTCCACTGGCCATGGGCCGTATGGATAGATCCACACCATCTACGCCAGCCTCAATCCCTGCCATATAACAGGAAACTGCCGTACTGGCCGTATCATGCGTATGCTGCCAGAGGATCATTTCCGGCGGCATGATCTTTTTTAATCCTTTGACTGTTTCAAAGATTGTCATCGGATCGGTGGTTCCGCTGGCATCTTTGAGACAAAGACTGTCAATCTGAACATCACTTTCTAATAAACGCCGTCCAATATCGATATAAAATGCAGGTGTATGCACTTTGTCAGATTTAAACGGTAATCCCATAATGGCAATACAAGCCTGATGATGCATACCGGAATCTACGATCGGTTTTCCGGTTTTTACTAAATTCTCCACGTCGTTCATGTAATCAAAATTCCGGTCCCAGGTGGTACCATGGTCTTTCATCAATTTTGCCTGTAACGCCAATCCTTCAAGAGATTGAGTGGTCAGGGTTACACCGGAAACTGATCGGGTCAGTATTTGCAGATCTACGTCGGGACCCACGGCGTCGCGCATTGCCTGCATGGTTTCAAAGGGATTTTCACCCAAATAAAAATAGGGTGCCTGATAACGCGCACCGCCACCAAATTCCATGTGCCGGATTCCCGCTTCGGCAGCCGCCTTCATTGCCGGCAAATAATCATTTAAACGTACTTTTCCGCCAAAGGAACTCTGTAATCCATCACGAAAAGGAGTAATCATTACACGAATGGCCTTAGAGGTATTTGTAAATATCATTTCACTTCCTCTATCTTAGTTATTTTTGTACCTGGATAATGACTATTGACAGTAGTGGAAATAGCTGCGAGAATTGCCTGATCTTCCTTACTTTCCGGATCCGGAAAAATAACAATAATGAGCCGTATTAATACAGCACATAACGAAAGGATAAGAAAAACAGCTAAAAATGCGGATGTACATATGGTTAATAACCCGAGAGACTCCATAGGATACTATCTTGTAAACAAGTGGAAAATAAAGTTATATATATTTAAACTATTAGATAAAAAAATAACAATCAAGAAGAATTTGTTTTTTTGACTTTTATCCGACCCTTACGTATTGGATGATCCACTCCCTGCAATAACAATTCCAGATTTTCAGTTATTGATGTTACCATTCCCTCATCGGTCTTCTGTGATTCCCCTTCTCGGGGATCGGAAAAAACTTCAATATATTGTCCTGGGAGCATGGAGTGACTGATATACTCATTCAAAAGTTTATTATACTCATCATTCATAATGACCATATAATTCCGTTCTAAATTTACGATCAATGGCCAGAGAATTTCAGCCAATGCGTATTTTTCTGATCCCTGCACGAGATGGTTGATGGCCGTTGTTCTCAAAATGAAGGGATCGCTTTCAATTTTCGGACTTTCATCAACATTCAACCCAATCCCTATGATCACTCTGTCTGTGATCTCTCCCTGAATTTGTGTTTGAACTAATACACCCCCCACTTTTTGATTATTAACTACAATATCATTCACCCACTTTATCTGTGGTTGACCATTTACTCTATTTAAACTATCGATTGTTTGGACTACGGCATTCGCAGCCAGAATTAGAAAAGCGCTATCGGCATGATTGATTTTTTTCCGTGGTTCCAGAAGAATACTAAGATGTATATTTCCCGGTATACTGACCCATTCCCTGTTACGAAAACCATGGAATTTTTTTCCTGCGCCGGAAAAACAAAGGAAACCAGTGGAAATTTTTTTTACCTGTTTCGAATATTGCACAAGGAAATCAAACTGGGAGAAAGGGGTGAATTCCCTTATAAACAAAGGGTTAAAGATCGATTTTTTGTCGATTAACCCCTCATATAATATGTTTCCCTCCATTAATTGACCGGCCAATAGCTGTATTTCCGGTGATAGTGCTTCTGGTGAGATTGGTTGCCACGGCCTGGAAAGATCCAGGATCTGCCCGGCATATCCGGGATTGTCGGTATAAATTTTCATGTGGTTCAATACATCTGTAGTAAAAATAATTTTGGACTTTGAATTGTTTTCAATCCTGGTCTATTCATACCGCAGCATATTGCTGAAATTAAAAAATTGTCCACGAATTTCACGAATTATCACGAATTGACACTGAT
This sequence comes from uncultured Calditrichota bacterium, assembly GCA_964489835.1. Lineage (GTDB taxonomy): Bacteria > Calditrichota > Calditrichia > JAJRVZ01 > JAJRVZ01 > CAZBBC01. The sequence goes on along the minus strand of CAZBBC010000123.1, from coordinate 5,394 downwards.
TTTATTTAAAAATTATTTAATCTTTGCGATCCTTGCGCTTACTTCGCGTCTTGTAAAAAAAATAAATACTTACCCTTCTCCGGCCCCTCCCTGTCCGGCAAAGCCGGACAGGGAGGGGTGGACCGCGATAGCGGGACGGGGTGGGTTATTTATCTATACCCATACAACTAATACTTATTATTATCATAATTCTTATCGGGAATATAGGCATTCCCAAGATCGATACTGACGATATCTTCGGTGTGCTCAAATTGAATGATACATTTTGTATCTCCGTTTTTCCACACCTCCGCTGATTTATCTATATTTCTTTCATTCCCATCGGCAAATTTAATTCTCAAATTTACAGGGACCGGTAAGTGACCTATTTTTTCGATCATTACATCTGTTTTACCACCTGTTGTTTGTACTGATCCAATAGCCAGATCAGGATATCCGCGGTCAAAAAACCAGGGTTTCCAAAACCAGTTAAGGCTTTCAGCGTGAACTTCATTAAACGTAAAGAAAAAATCATAAGGCAGCGGATGTTTTCCGTGCCAACGATCAATATAGGTCTTCATGGCCTCCCGGAATTTTTCAGTGCCCATAATATTTCTCAATATCACATAAGCGATGGCCGGTCTATTATAGGAAGCCATTCGAAGGGCTCTTCCTCGCATCATGATGGATGGCGTCATTAAAGGCAGGTCCATTTCGCGTCCGGCCAGCCGTTCATATTTCACAATCTCACTTCTTAACGGATCATTTCCTTGTACCATCTTCTGGCAAAAGTCAAGCGGTATCATTACCGCCCAGCCTTCATCCATCCAGGCATACTTTTTTTCATTCGTACCCATAAAGAAAGGGAAATAGGTATGCGTAATTTCATGGGCGGTAAGACTGACCGTTCTGGCCATGTTTGTCGTTCTACCATTATTTACCATCATCGGAAACTCCATACCGCCTCCGATAGCACCATTATAGACCGTTAATTTAGGATATGGAAAAGGAACACCGGGTAATTCAAGGGATAAATACTCTATTGTTTTTCTGCCAATTTCCGCTACGTCATAAAACTCATTCGAATCCTTATTATAGGCGGCATCTATCATTACACGCCTGTCATTTTCTTTGTCTACTATAATGCTGGATCCATCCCACAAAAAGCCATTACTTGTAGCAAATGCAAAGTCAGGAACATGGGAAGCTTCAAAACGCCAGGTATTCTTATCATTCCGGATAGTAACCGGTCCGTCAGCATAATCTTCAGCTGTTACAATATGTATCATGCTGTCTGACTCGAATGCTGCTTCATATCTGTTTAAATATTTATTTTGCAAAACATTTTTACCATTCTGCAATAAGCCTGTCGCCCAAACAAGAAAGTCTCCGGGAACCGTGATTTCAACCTCATAATTCCCGAATTCATGATAGAATTCCTGTTCACCGGTGTGGGAATAAAGGTCCCAACCATCGACATCATCATAGACAGCAATTTCCGGATACCATTGTCCTATAAAGGCCGAGGAATCACTAAATGCTCCCATTCTGCGCCGAAAGGATTTTACAGCTATGAACGTCTGCCATCCGATTTCTAACGCTAATTGTTCCCCGGGAGGTAACGGCTGGTCGAGATCAATACTCATCACCGTACCATACCTTTGTTTCCAGGGACTTATATCATCAAAATGGACTTGCGCGCCATTGATATTCAGATAGGAAATATTTATTCCCTGATGAACATCCGCTGTGTCAACAGGATAATCACGCATATTCCCTTTTTTATATCTGTCCTGATAAAGCCGAACGATCAGTCTTTTTAAACTATCCGGACTATTGTTATAGTAATTAATCGTCTCATTGCCGGATAGGAGATGTTTTTGCGGATCCCATTCGACTTTGATCTGATAATCGGAACGGTTTTGCCAATAAACATCACCGGGTATCCCTTTATATGAACGCGTATTATTGTCATATGCTTTCTTTACGTCAACCGGCATATATAACAATTCTTCCTGAGCATAGCTGTGGGCAGCGGAAAGTATAACAAACAGAGAAAGCATCACAATCCAGAACCGGGTACAATTTTTCAATTAATATCCTTTCATATTCTATCTTAAATTAATCACTAGTAGTGTAAAATGTTTTCATATGTTTGACATTTAACTTATTATTTTTATTGGCATAAAAAAAACATTCCCCTAGTCCCCTTTCAAAGGGGGATTCGGATCCTGCTCCCCTATCAGTGGCTGTTGCAGATTAGGTAATTTTTGAGCAAAAGTTCATTTGTGCTCTCTATTAAGCAAAATCTATTCCCCCTTAGAAAAGGGGGTTAGGGGGTTGTAAATGAATAACATAGAAGAGTATATATCCCCCTTAGTCCCCCTTTATCAAGGTCGAAGATCCGCCCACTGGCGGGGGGAGACAGATCATACAATTCTGATAAATTGTGCCAACAAATTAAATCTGCAACATCCCCATCAAGGGGGATTGAGGGGGGTGTTTATAAATAACTTAGACCATTTTTATATCCCCCTTAGTCCCCCTTTTCCAAGGGGGAGACAGATTCTGCTTATCATTAAAGCTGTACGAATAAAGTGATACTGCAACAGACTTTGAAAGGGGGAATTTACACGACTCTCTTTGTATTAATGATTTCATAAATATACCAAAAAACATCATTTAAAATAAAAAAGTGGTAACAATCTTAATATTATTACCACTTTCAGCTTATCACTCTCAGATATCGGAGGTTCAGAAATCAATAGAACTCCCATAATCCAGTACTTTTGCTTCTACACCGGTCATTTTTACTCTTGAAACAAATTCGTCCGGATCCACATTTATAACGTCAAAAGTTTTATAATGCATCGGTATTACCATCTTTGGACGAAGGAACTCAACTGCCTTGACTGCATCATCGAGACCCATGGTGAAGTTATCACCGATGGGGATCAGGGCAATATCTATCGGCATTGATTCTCCGATCAGTTTCATATCGCCAAAAAGACCGGTATCCCCACTATGATAAATAGTTTTATTTTGTATCGTAATCAGAACCCCGGTCGGCATCCCGCCATATGAGCCATCCGGAAAGGAAGATCCATGAAATGCCTGGGTTAATTTTACTTTCCCGAAAGGAAATTCCTTAGATCCACCAATATGCATCGGATGGGCAGTCACTCCCTGTTCCCCGCACCAGTTGGCTATCTCAAAATTAGATATAATCGTCGCATTGTTCGCTTTGGCTATCGGTATTGCGTCACCAATATGATCACCATGGGCATGGGTAATAATGATGAAATCCGCCTTAACATCCTTTGATTTAACCGGTGAGGTTGGATTATCATCAAGGAAAGGATCGATCAGAATCGTATATTCATTGGTTTCGATCTTCCAGGCAGAATGACTGAAATAAGTCAATTTTGCCATCAAATCACCTCCTTAAAAAATAATATCGGTAATTATTTAAATTAAACAAGAAAAGATGAATCCTTAGATTGTCTTCCCTAAACCAAACTATCGTCAACTATTTCCAGTTTCAGTATATCAACGGAAAAAAAACACACCTCTGCCAATTCCCCACTTATTCCGGTCTCCGGTCTCCGGTATCCGGTCTCCCTTCTCCGGCCTCCGGTATCCGGTATCCGGTCTCCTTTTTCCGGTCTCCGATTTTAAGACATGGCTTTTACTTCATCAACCGTTTTCTGCACAGCGGCTACGGAATTCTTAAAGGCTTCTTTTTCAGCATCTGTAAGATCCATTTCAATGATTTTTTCCACACCGTTTTTACCAAGCATTACCGGCACGCCAATAAACAGACCATCGACACCATATTCACCGGTAAGAAGAACACAGGATGGAATGATCTTTCGTTTATCAAAAACAATCGACTCAACCATCTCCAGGGCACCCCAGGCCGGAGAAACAAACGCCGAACCCGAACCGAGGAGTTTCACCACTTCCCCACCGGCTTTGCGTGTGCGTGATTCTATGGCCTCTAGCTTTTCAGCGGAAACAAATTTTTCAACCGGCATACCGGCTATCCGGCAAGCGCTGCGAATAGGAAGCATCGAATCACCATGTCCACCCAGAACCATTGCGGTCACGTTCTCTACCGAGACTTTCGCTTCCCAGGCAACAAAATGACGATAGCGGGCAGAATCCAGTGCACCGGCCATACCTATCAATTTGTTTTTTGGTGGTTTAAGATTAAGATAAAGTTTATACACGATGGCATCCAGTGGATTGGCAACAGAGATAATCGTAGCTTTGGGACAATATTTCTTAATCCCTTCTGAAACCGAATCGGTTATCTTCAGATTCGTTGCCAGAAGTTCTTCTCTTGTTGGGATGCTACCATCCGGTCGGGTTGTACGTGGAACTCCGGCGGTATTAATCACCAGATCGGCACCTTCAATCACATTATATTCCTTTCCACCCACACATCTCACATCGGCGCCAATGGTTGCAGAACCTTCAGCAATATCCAATGCTTTTCCCTTTGCCAGATCGGGTTCTTTAATATCTACCATTGCCACTTCACGTGCCAATTGGCGTTTGACCACCTCCTGCATCAAAACACCGCCAATATTTCCACCACCAATGAGACCAATTTTGTTTAACATATGAAGCTCCTTTGATTAGGGTTAAAATTAAACATTAAAATTATATCAATTTAAAGGATGCTTAAAAGTTGACCAGTGATTATTTTACTTGCCCCGGAAAAAATATGATGGTAATTCTGCCATTTCCACTCTCCTATTATACAAAAAAAGTTCGTGAAAAAAAATACTAAAGTATAACTAGCCTGCATTATTCACAACTCATAAAGTAAATTAGATCAACTTACATGAAATCAACTATTTAACTCCCCCATTAGAAGGGCCTGTCACAGTTTAGGTTATTTTTGAGCAATGTTCATTTGTGCTATCGATTAAGTAACATCTATTCCCCCTTAGAAAAGGGGGTTAGGGGGTTGTAAATAATTAACATAGAAGAGTATATATCCCCCTTAGTCTCCGCCAGTGCAGGCTGTTGCAAAACTAGCGAAAAAGACCAAAACTGTCATGCCTGTGAAAGCAGGCATCCAGAGTATAATTACTTAAGTGTCTGTTTTTTATGGATTCCCGCTTTCGCGGGAATTACAGTTCGTTCCGCATATTAATAAAAAAGGTCTGAAATGGCCTAAACTGCAACAGCCCCAGAAAAGGGGGTGGGGGGGGGTTATCAAGAAAGGGGTAGTGTCATCCCGATTAAATCGGGACATAAAAAAATGAAAAAAGGATAATAAAAATCTTCACCCATTTTCAATACAGCGTAACTATTCAGCGATATAAACGTATACAGGCCTGAATGACCCACCCCGTCTCCCCGCCTGAGGCGGGTCGACACCCCTCCCTGTCCGGCTTTGCC
>CAZBBC010000122.1:0-13755 GCA_964489835.1 uncultured Calditrichota bacterium | reverse complement strand
CACGGATTTTATTTAAAAATTATTTTTATTTTAGTTTTAATCCGTGCAAATCAGTTTAATCTGCGTCATCCGTGTTCTATAAATATCGTTGCGCCGCTGCGAGAAATGAATTATCCCGGTTAGTAAAATTTTTGCTAATCGCCCCGGCGATCCCTGCCCCCGCCAGAGGCGGGCGGCGCCGCGGCGGAAATAACAAAGTTTTTGGCTACAATAGCATACCGCAGACCAAGACTGCAAATAAAGAATTTATTGCTACTCCTGGTCGATCAGAAATCAAACCTCACAAATAAATAACCTGATGACTGAAATCATCAACCTCCAGGTTTTTATATAAACTATCCACAAACTGTGGCCCGAATTTATTTAAAAAATAAATAATCGGTAGAAAACGTTCCTGGGGCATATTAGCAGGAAAGAATGCTGTATGGATCTGTTCCAATTGGCTAGTTAACTGACTGTTTTTTTGCTCTCTCATTTTAATGACCCGATTTTCAAGATTTTCCAGCGTTTGCATCATGCGTGTGATGGTCTTATTACCACTATCTACCAGGGTTGGATCTAATTGTTTCAGATAGGTCTCTATTTCATCCCCTTTTATTAAAAGTTCTTTTTGAAGCTGACCAAGCGGATCATCCTCACCACTACTACTTAAATATTTATAATATTGATCAATAAATTCTTTTTTCTTGACTGAGATATTTTCAACATCCGCTTGATTTTTCTCAAGGTATCTGGCAATTTTTGGTTCTACTAAAGTTGCTGATATCCGTGGATATACCAGAGGCATTACCAAACTAAAGTTTTTGAACATTTTTCCCAGCTGGGCCCAATAAGCGATTTCTGCCGGTCCGGCAATATAACTAACAACAGGAAGTAACCAGCTTTGTAAAAGGGGACGACTGACCACACTGGTAGAAACTGCTTTGGGGTGTCCGGATATAAACTCCAAGGCAGATTCCAGGGTAAACGTAATCTCTGTATCTTTAATATAATAGTGGCTATCATCGCAATATAAATGAAACCGTTTTTTATCATCGGCCTCAAAGTGAATAAAGGTTTTACCGGGTATAACCTTCACCTGGTTTTGATATCCGGATTTTACAATGTATTGGGAAACTTCCTCAAAGGCCGCCGAATTTTTTTTATGTTCCCCGAGCAACTGTTTAAAAAATTCGACCGAGATATCCTTGATTTCATCATCGCCGGGATTAAAAAAGAGTAATCCTTTATCTTCAAATATATCCTTCAAAAAGTCTCTGGTTGCAGTAACCCAGTCAGTTCCCGGTTTATAGCAATGAATGATTTTATTGAATAAATCCGATGTAAATTCCGTTTCTACAATGTTTTCTTTAATTTCCGAGACAAATGACTGTACCAAAGATTCCAGTTGATAATAGCGCATTGGAACCTTTCCCCGGTCTTGTCCTCGATATATTATTTCTTTTGGTTTAAAATAAGGGTCAAGCAGACCGACCTTGCATATTTCCTGGAAATCATGATCCTCTGACTCGAGCCAGAAAACAGGTATAAAATGATACCGGTTATTTTGATCATTCAGAGACTCCGCCAATTTAATGGTAGTCACAAGTTTATAGATTGTATATAAGGGAGAAGCAAAAAGTCCTAACTGTTGACCGGTAATGAAGATAACACTCTGTGGTTTTGATAATTGATCAACATGCAGTTTTGCTTTGTTAGAACGAAGATCTGAATTCTGCCTGGCTAATATCCCTTTTACCTGTTGAAAATGGTCTGAACCCGCATTTATCTTTTGGGCTATTTCCTGGAAAGATCCATCCCGGACTGGAGACAGAAATCCAGCGCTGTCAGCACGATTGGAGATATAATCATAATAGAATCTATTGTAAAGCCTTGTTTTTAGAATTTTTTTCATGGGTAGATTCGTTTATTTTGGTTCCTATAACAATCAATCGTGGAGAGTTCTTTTTTAGTGGCGAACCCTGGTAGTCACCAAACAGATGCAGTACACGCAGATTGGCCTTTTCCATCATATGTAGTATCTGATCCGGCGGGTACATTTTAACCGATTCATAAAAAACCGATTCCTGGCCATTCTTTTTCAGTTTTATTTTCTTTTGTACACGTGATCCTTTAATATAACGCTCCTGCTCCACCACTAAATTGCCGATTTTATCTTTCTGATAGGGTACCAGATTTTCAATCACATGCTCGACATTAAAATAATCAAAAACGAAATAACCATTCTCCCGCAGGGCACGGTGAAACTGATGTAAAACAGATTGATTTTCATCATTTGACTCGAAATACCCAAAGGAAGTAAATAAATTCAAGAGAAGATCAAATGATTGAATCGCCGGTAAATATCTCATATCCGCCTGTATAAAATAAGCAGATTGCCCCCATGACTTTTTTGACTTTGCATCTTCCAGAAGAGTGATAGAAAGATCGATTCCATATACCTCAAAACCTGCTTTTGATAATAATAAGGCATGTCTTCCCTGACCACAGCACAAATCAAGAATTTTTGATTTACTATCCAGATGAATATACTTTTGAATCAGTGTGATTAATTGGCGGGCTTCTTTTTCGTCACGGTGTGAATAGACGGTTAAATATTCATTTCCAAACCAGTTTTTATACCAGTTTTTAACCATTTAGAGCCACTTCTGTTCTTTGTACCAGATTAATGTCTCACGTATACCATTTTCCAATTTTATATCTGCTTCAAAACCCAAGACATTTTTTGCTTTATTCGGTGAACAGGTCCAGAAGTTTTGTTCCATATCGATCACTTTCTGTTTATTGACCAGAGCAGGTTTCTTGGTCAGGGCGGACAGCGCTTCACTCACAAAGGCGACACCTTTCATCAGAGCAATTGGAACCGGTAAGCTAATGCCACGTTTTTGAAGCACCTTTAGGGTTATCCGTGAAACCTCATCCCAGGCATAAGGTTCCGGACTGGTCAGAAAATAGGTTTCACCATTGGTTTTATCGTTCTGAGCTGCCAGAAGGATTCCTCGCACAAGATCTCTGACATGGATCAGGCTAAGATACTTCTCGGTACCCCCTAACTTTGGAATAATCCCCAATTTTACGGTACGGAAAAACTCCAGAATATCCGTATCTCTTGGGCCATAAACCGCCGGTGGACGAACAATTGTCATTGGCAAGTGTTTCATCATTGATTTCACATATTCTTCAGCAGCCAGTTTGCTTCTGCCATAATCGGTAATCGGATTGGGTGGGTGACTTTCATCAATTGGAATAAGGGTGGGACTGGGACCAACCGCTGTTTGGGAACTGACATATATTAATTTTGTTATTTTTTTCTTATGTTCCAGAGCGGCATCGACTATATTTTTTGTTCCTTCATAATTCGCATGAAAATACTCTTCCTTTGTTCTTGCTTTGGTCACTCCGGCAACATGATAGACAATATCACACTCTTCCATTCCCCGTACCAACGATTTTTTATCGAAAAGACTGCCATAAAAACAGTCAATATCCAGATCAGCAATCCAGCGCAAATTACTTGTTTTCCTAACCAGACATCTGACTTCATGTTGTGCCTCAACCAGGCTCTCGGCCAGAAAACTGCCAACGAATCCTGTTGCACCCGTAATAAATACCTTCATCCAGGGTTTTATCCTATATTTAGTAATAACAATGATTAAACTCAATTAAAAAAGAATAGCATATTTTACTTAACTTTCCTATATTTCGCAAATCAAATATAATCCTAAAACCACATCTTTAACAAAAATTCAATCTACTTTTAAGGAGGATCTTTGAACTTATTCCAGAAAGCATATGAATTCACGCGGGCGGATGAAGTCAAGGCAGCAGGATTTTACCCTTACTTTCGACCCATTGAGACAAATGAAGGACCGGTCGTTCATATAGAGGGACGAGAAGTTGTTATGGCTGGTTCAAATAACTATCTAGGTCTGACTGCACATCCAAAAGTAAAAGAAGCAGCTATCAAGGCTATTGAGAAATACGGGACCGGGTGTTCTGGATCACGCTATCTTACCGGCACGATTGACCTGCATATTGAATTGGAAGAAAAACTGGCAAAATTTCTGAGAAAGGAAGCGGTTTTACTTTTCAGCACTGGTTATCAGACGGCACAAGGTATTATCCCGACAATTGTCCAACGTGGAGAATATGTCATTTCAGACCGGGATAATCATGCCTGTATTGTGGCCGGAAATTTAATGGCAAAAAGCATTACCGCGAATGTCGTTCGGTACCGGCATATGGAAATGGACGATCTTGAACGGGTGATCAAAAAGTTACCCAGGGAAAGTCATAAACTGATCGTCAGCGATGGTGTTTTCAGCACGGGTGGTGAAATTGTTGACCTGCCAAGATTAAACAGCATAGCAAAAAAATATAATGCCCGAATTTTAATCGACGATGCCCATTCGATCGGTGTGATCGGCAAGGGTGGCCGTGGTACTGCCAGCGAGTTTGGTCTGGAAGAAGAGATTGACCTTACGATGGGCACTTTCAGTAAAACTTTTGCCTCACTGGGCGGTTTCGTTGCTTCGGAGGCAAAAGTCATTGACTATATCAAGCATCATTCCGCTGCCCTCATTTTCAGCGCATCGCCGACACCTTCTTCCGTTGCTGCAGCAATGGCTGCACTTGACATTTTAATCCAGGAACCTGAGCGCGTTGATCGACTGATCACCAATGCCAATAAAATTCGCGTCGGATTGACCGAACTCGGCTTTAATGTTCTCGAAGGACGAACCGGGATTGTTCCGGTCATTGTTGGTGATGATTTGATCGCTTTTAAAATGTGGCGGTTGATCTATGATATGGGTGTATTTGTGAATGTATTTATCTCACCTGGCGTACCACAGGGGAGACAGATGATGCGCACCAGCTACATGGCAACCCATGAGGATAAGCATCTGGATTTCATCATTGATGCCTTTAAAAAAAGCGGCAAAGAACTCGGACTTATTTAGGGAGGATAACTATGAGTGATATCGAAATTCGATCGGTGGTCTCTAAAAAGGATCTCATGCAGTTTATTAAATTACCATGGAAAATTTATAGAGACGATCCATACTGGGTGCCGCCGCTGATCATGGACCGCAAGAAGTTACTGGATAAAAAGAAAAATCCGTTTTTTCAGCATGCTGAAATGGAAATGTTTCTTGCCTATAAAGATGGTGAGCCCGCCGGACGAATAGCCGCAATAACCAATGATAACCATAACAAATTTCATGAAGACAATATTGGATTTTATGGTTTTTTTGAATCGGTTAATGAGAATGAAGTAAGTAGCGCCTTGTTTGGTAAAGTCGAAGAGTGGCTCAGGGAAAGAGGCAAAGACGCCATGCTGGGTCCACTCAATCCCTCTACCAATGATGAAGCGGGTCTCTTGATCGATGGATTCGACACACCCCCTTACGTCCTGATGTGTCATAATCCTGCCTATTATATAAAACTACATGAGGATTATGGCCTGGAGAAAGCTAAAGATTTATATGACTGGTATCTCGACATCCGTAAAATGGAAATTCCGGAAAAAATCAGAAATCTCGCTGATATGAGTGCTAAAAAATACGACCTTACCATCAGAAGTATAAACATAAAGAAATTAGAGAAAGAAGTTCATTTAATCCGTGAAATATATAATGATGCCTGGAGTCGCAATTGGGGATTTGTGCCTTTTACAAGTGAAGAAATTGAGCATCTGGCCGCTGATTTAAAACAAATTGTAAATGAAGAATTTGTCCTGCTCGCTTTTAAAAACGATCGCCCGATCGGATTTCTTCTTGCTTTGCCGAATATCAATGAAATCCTGATCAATATTCGGAATGGTCGTTTATTTCCTACCGGTCTTTTTAAACTGATGACAGGAATGAAAAAAATAAAAACGGTTCGTGTGATAACGTTGGGTGTTGTTCAAGATTATCAGCACATTGGACTGGGAACAATTTTATATACGGAAATCATTAAGCGGGCGATGAAATTGAACCTCCATGGCGGGGAAATGTCCTGGATCCTGGAGGATAACGATGCAATGAACCGTCCGATCGAAATGCTTGGTTCAAAAAGATATAAAACCTATCGTGTGTATCAGAAAAAAATATAGCCCGTAAACCACCGGGCTATTTTATTTCATATTATATTTTTGATCGATGATGAGTTTAATACTCATCTTCATGATATAAATCTGTATCTGCGGTAAATGCTGTCGAATTAAATTTTTTCTCCTTTTGACAAAAATCGAAAAACTCACAATCGTTGCATTCATAATCATCACAATTTTCCATATCTTCACAGGTGCCGTTTAAATCCAATACAATACTTTCACGATAGCAAAGAATGTCATGATTATAATGACATTCTGTACAACCGCATGTTAAATTCTCAAAATAGGCCATAAGGATCCTCCCTATGATGGAACAATAAATTACTAATGAAAATTTGCATCATCATGTTCTCGCAGATATTTTGATCCTTCTTCCAGCAATTCTTTCTCTTCATCTGTTAAATTAAGATATCCAACCCGATTAATCTTATCTAAAAGTTCATCGATTTTTTTTCGGTAATACTCTACTTTTTCATCATCTGTTTTTGAACTTTTTGAAACCGGTTTTTTCGTGCTTTGTTGGAACATAGATTTCACTTTATAAAAATGCTGCCAGTACTTGAGATAGATAAATCCGACCAACATTCCACCCAAATGTGCGGCATGGGCGATTCCGTCTCCTTGTGTATTCCAGGTGCTCAAGAAAGAAATAATGGCCAGAAAACCAACCATATATTTTACCTTGACTGGAAAAAGAAAGTAAATATATACTAATCGATCCGGATATCTCAGGGCGTAAGCAACCATTATTCCGTAAATAGCTCCTGAAGCACCAACGGTACCAGGGTAGCTTGGATCACTGGAGGTTAACAAAATATTAATGATCCCCGCTCCCACGCCACAGATAAAATAGTATTTTAAAAATTGTTTACTTCCCCATTCCATTTCAAGTTCTGTTCCAAACATCCAGAATATGAACATATTGAAGAAAATATGCCAAAACCCTCCATGGAGGAACATATAAGTAAACAATTGCCATATTTTAAACTGGTAGAGAACATCGTAAGCATGAAGCGCAAAATTATTGGATAGAAAATAGAATAATTGGTTGTTTAGCATAGACATCAGGAAAACAATACCATTGGCAAATAAAATATTCTTTACCGCCGGTGTTAATTGCCCGCCGATGCCAAATCCTCTTCTTTGATAATTCATAGTGCCTTTATATAAATAATCTTTTTTAAGAATGCAATATTAAATTAATAAATCTAATCTTTTTCTCCACCACGAAGCACACAAAGGACACGAAGATAAAAAGCAATTAAGAATTTAGAATTATGAATTTTAAATGACTAGCCAGACATCATTTGTCTAGTTTAATTTTTAGCTTTTAATTCATAATTTTTAGAAGACCTTCGTGCTCTTCGCGCTCATTGTGTGCTAATAAATAGTTGGTCTCCTAATTTCTTTCGCTGACCGCAAGATGTCTCATTTAATATGCTCTGGAAAATATAACCCGGCCCTCCGATTTATGACCGCAGGCTATACATTTTCCATCCTCTTTTTTGTTATCGAAAGGAATTAAACGAATCGTTGCCTTTGTATCATCCTTAACTTTTTGTTCACAGTCAGATGATCCACACCAATGAGCATTAAAAAAACCGCCGGGTTCTTCTATCTTCTTCTGAAAGTCTTTATAATCGTCAATATCATGGGTGTTTTCTTCCCTGAAGGACCGTGATTTTTCGAGTAGTTCCTTCTGCATGATAACTAAAAGAGAATTTATTTTGTTCCGTAAATCATTCTCCATTACAAATATTTTTTCTCGGGTATCACGACGCACAACAACCACCTGCTTTTTTTCCTCGTCACGGGGTCCAATTTCAACACGTAAAGGTATACCCTTCATTTCCCACTCGGTAAATTTATAACCCGGTTTAAACTGTTCCCGATCATCAATAATAACCGAAGAATTCATTTGCAGATCTTCCATTACTTTTCTGGAAAAATTTAGCACCCGGGACTTTTCATCGTCTGTTTTCCATATTGGAATCAGTACCACCTGATTTGTTGCGACCTTCGGTGGCAGCACCAGGCCACTATCATCACTATGGGCCATGATCAGCGCCCCGATCAAACGGGTACTCACTCCCCAGGAAGTTGCCCATACCGTTTGCAATTGCCCATTCTTGTCCTGAAATTTTACATCGAAGGCTTTTGCAAAATTTTGACCGAGATTATGAGAGGTTCCGGCCTGAAGCGCTTTTCTGTCCTGCATCATGGCCTCAATGCAATACGTGTGCATCGCACCGGCAAATTTCTCAGCTTCCGTTTTCTTACCCACCAGGACTGAAATAGCCAGATACTCTTCTGAAAATTTACGGTATATTTCCAGTATTTTTTTTGTTTCTTCCTCAGCTTCCTCATAGGTCGCATGAGCCGTATGTCCCTCCTGCCATAAAAATTCTGTTGTACGCAGAAACAAACGTGTACGCATTTCCCACCGTACCACATTGGCCCATTGGTTAATCAAAATCGGCAGATCACGATAGCTCATGATCCATTTTTTATACATGCTCCAGATAATAGTCTCCGACGTGGGACGGATATATAGCTTTTCTTCGAGTTCTGCACCCCCGCCATGGGTAACAACAGCACATTCAGGCGAGAATCCTTCAACATGTTCCGCTTCCTTCTTCATAAAACTTTCAGGGATAAATAGAGGGAAGTAAGCGTTAACATGACCCGATTCCTTAAACATCCGATCAAGATACATCTGTATCTTTTCCCAGATGGCATAGCCGGTGGGCCTGATGACCATACATCCTTTTACCGGTGAATAATCAGCCAGTTTTCCCTGAATGACGATATCGGTATACCAGCGTGAATAATCAGTTTCTCTTTTCGTAATTCTTTCTGCCACTATAATTCCTTTTTATTAGCCTGATCTATTAATCGCACAGCCCGATGTTACACACAAATTTCAAATCACAAATTACAAATAATAGTCAATTTTCAAAATAACAATATCCAAAATTTTATTGACTTAATTTCTGTAATTGTGATTTGGAGTTTATTTGTTATTTGTGATTTGTTATTTGTGATTTTCAAAACTTTGCTAATCGCCCCGGCGATCCGCCGGCGGAAATAATAAAGTTTTTTGGCTGTCATAGCATAATTCAGATTCAATTATTTACGATAAAAAAAATTCGAATTTCGAAATCCGAATTTATCAGATATGGTACGCCTGGAGGGAATCGAACCCCCAACCTTTGGAACCGGAATCCAACGCTCTATCCAATTGAGCTACAGGCGCAGTCATAACATATTATATTTATTATATTTAGTAACTTTGGCGATATGTAAGTATTTATTAAAAAAAATTAAAACCACGACAAGACCAGTACCTATATTTATTCAACCTGCTTTGACACAATAAAGGCTCCAAATATAGTAAATTACAATTCAAATGCAATAGCATAAAATATTTATGTAATAATAAATTTATCTGCTGGCATTTAATCGCCAAATAGCTATCTTAAATACTTATTTCGGGCGTTCTAATTTAACGGTAGTGTCAAATGTATGAAAAAAGGAATCAAAAGACGAAATCACAGAGGGCATAGAAAAACACTCCGTGTATTACTCTTCAACAATCGGTGAATGATACGGCTTATATTACGGTAGATGAGTTTCAATCCTTGTCTTAATGGATATTTCTCTTCTTTGTACCTTGTATCGACGGTCCTCATTCTGCGGAATTTTTAACACATTCATAAAATAAATAAACCGGGGACAAAAATAATATTCCAGCAATTCCGTTGGGGTTATCTTTAATTCCATAAGATATTATATTTCATTCTAAACGAATAATGCCCTTATTTCATCCGTAACCATTTCCTTATCAAAAGCCTGTCCCATGAGGATCGTCTTCTTAAAATCGGCTTCACACATGGGAAAAATATAAATACTGTCCTTTTTTTCATCAATCAAATCAGTCAGCCGCATTTTCAATTCATCTAAGCGTGTTTTATTTATCGATCCCAGGAAAACCGATTTCTGCACCCGGTACAATCCCGCTTCTAATGTCGTTTTGGCAACTTTTGCCCGTATCCTGTTCTTCTGAATATCATAAATAACCCAGAGCAACTGCTCATCCTGTTTCATTCATTTCCCCCAACCTGAAGTAACTCCTGCGCAAATGCATGTAAGTCCAGCTGTATCACATCCCGTCTGCGGATATTTCGATTGTTATAGTGGATTTGTTGATCGAGAAATTCATTGATGGCCGGGATCAGCACTTTTTTTCCTTCATCTCCGATATTATATCCATTCGCTAGTTTATCGAACATGTCCTTTTTAATGGATTTTTTACTAAACAAGCCAAGAATCGTCTGTTCGATCCAGATCCGGTACTTTTCGATAACGTCAAATACCAGTGATACCTTGTTATAATTATCGGTGTGAATAAAACCGATATAAGGATCGAGGCCGGCAACGACCACCGATCTTTCGATAATACCGTAGAGTACGCCGTATCCGTAGTTCAGCATCGCATTAAATTCGTCTTTTGCCGGGCGGCGGGTGCGCATATCTTTTAAGAATTCGATCTGATTCTCAAATTTTGCTTTTACCCAGCGCAGACCATAGTCTACCCCCTGCTCCGAAATAGAAAGGAGTAACTGGGCCCTGCGGATGCGTGTCGTACTGCCCTTACGGGCGTGCCAGAAGCGGCCCACCGGATTGCCGAATTTATCCAGGAAATAGATATCGATATTGTTTTGTAACGCCAGCTGAACGGCATCACTGGAAATATTGATTCCCGGGCTGATCAAAA
Organism: uncultured Calditrichota bacterium; assembly: GCA_964489835.1. Lineage (GTDB taxonomy): Bacteria > Calditrichota > Calditrichia > JAJRVZ01 > JAJRVZ01 > CAZBBC01. The sequence continues at coordinate 2,881 of CAZBBC010000122.1, read as the reverse complement.
TTGAGGTTACTTTGGCCGGCGAGATTTTGTGTTTTTTCCCATCGGAAAATATTTCAAACATCTGTCCGCTCCGGGAGATTCCGGTGCCGAAGGTATTGAGTACAAGTTGCATTTTTATTTCCGGATCTAAGTTAAAGTTTTGATTCTATGATAATCTGTATAGGTACATTTGTTTCAAATCGCGAAAGAATATGTTTTCGCCACAGATCATTCTACTTCCAGGGCCCATTGAATATATGGTTTTGCTTCAATTTCCAAATTGTCTGTTCTGATTTTATCCCACGTGTTGCTAGTTATGATTAAAGCTTTTCGGATTTTGAACTCTTTGGCAGCTGTCTTCAAAGCACGAATTTCTCTTTGTTTTATATTGGCATCAGAAAAGTTATAGCATACCTGAATTAAAGCAAATTCATTTTTTTGTTTGAATAGTTGAGGTAGAATAAAGTCCACTTCATACCCGTTCTTACCTTTCCAATAGTAAATATCATCATACTTATGCAATAACTGTATAAAAACAGCATTTTCCAGTAGTTTGCCATAATCATCACTATTTATGAAGTTCACAGCAGAAAAAAGACCATTATCGATCAGATAAAATTTTCGCGGATATTGCATCTGATCTTTTATTGAGTATGAATAGATAGAAACGCTTTTTCCCAGAAATGCCTCTTCGAGATAACTTAAGTATTCAATTAGAGTATTCTTAGATATTTTAAGACCTATGGATTTAAGATTATCCACCATTTTACCAAAACTGAATAAAGAGGACATCTGCCTGGTCAATATTTTGATGAAAGCGTCCATACTCTTTATATTTCGCACCTGATAACGCTCTATTATATCTGCAAAAAATATAGTATGAAAATACTCTCTTAATATTCTTTCTTTAAGTGCCGTATTTTCTTCAATCGCTATTTCCGGAAATCCGCCAAACATTAAGTATTGATTAAAAGAATAAAGTAGTGAATCCTTTTGCTTTGAATAGGATAGGTCCGGCAAAGCAGGAATTGCTAAATTTTTAAATTTTAGATGTTCTCTAAAACTTAGCGGAAACACTTTAAAAGCAACTGTTCTGCCGCGCAGAGCCGTTGCAATTTCAGAACTCAGCATTTTTGAATTTGAACCTGTTAAATATATTTTAACACCCGGTTCGGTCTCGTAAATTCGCCTGATTGTTTTTTCCCAGTTTGGTACATTCTGGATTTCATCTAAAAAGAGATAGAGCGGGTACTTTTCATTCCTCTTAAAATTCTGTTTATAGACATTTAGGAGGCTGGCAAGTTCCTTACCTTCCAGTGGTAAAAGTCGGTCATCTTCATAATTTACATACAGGATATTATGCTGCGGCACATTTTTCAACAGGCCTGAAATCAATTGAAAGAATATCGTGCTTTTTCCGCTCCGGCGTGGACCGGTTAAAACAGGTATCAGCCTGGTTTTTAATATATTTTCATCAATATCTCTCTCGACGAATTCCGGAATTTGAAACTCAAACCACCAATGCAGAAAATTTATAATTTTTTCCATCTATATGTCCAAAATAGCTATATTTTTTCCTATCGGTCAATATAAACAACAATATTGTCATGATATTGTTCAATATACTGAACAATACACAAGATAGCAATTATAATGTTTTTACTTATTAAACCTTTTTCTACGATATCCCATTTAACTTTTAAGGGTTATATTCCATTAGAACAAATTAGATAATTTACCTCGTAGAGGTTATATTATTGTAGAAAAAAAATCGTAACCCAAAAACATATAATCCTCGTAGAGGATTCATAATTGGGGACTTCCGGTCGGATTTCCTTCTTTAATAACCGCTCTCTATATTTAACGGCAAAGACTAATTGGGTGTATAATTGGGTAAAGACACCTGGTTTCATGAGATAATCTCCATTAAATACAGTAAATCTATGAAAACCACCCATAATGCATCCTCTACGAGGATGGGGAATTGATTTATGCTCATTTTACTACAATAATTTATTCTCTACGAGGATACGATTATTGGATTAGGCGCTATTTTTATCAGCAACAAATTAAATTACGATAAGTCCGAAGTTCTGGATTTATTTGATATTTTTCTTCTACAAAACAGGGTTTACAGGATATTAAAAAGATTTTTTATCAATATGATGAATGCTATACAGCATAACAATAAAATCGTTTTACTCATTAGATATTGCCAAGTAATCCCATTTACCTTTTAGTTTGCTCCTCTTATCTCTATCCAAACCAGGTTGCAATAGTTAATCACCCCAATCAGTGTCCACTAAATTTCACTAAATGGTGTTTCACTAAATGATAAAATATTTTCTTAATCAGGAAACATTCTGTTAAATTCTTTGTCTATTGATTCCCAGACTTTTCCCGGATTGATATTTTTACATCTTTTCAAAATTAATTTATAAGCTTTTAAATCCATTTCAATTTTATGATGCATCATCCGGAAAATAAAATTGGCCAGCAATCTGCCAACCAGGTGAATGATGTCATGCCGGGGCATTTTTTTTCTGAGCATGGCATTATAAAACTGATAAACTTCAATCGGGTCTCTTTCTTTTAACTGATTTTCAACAATTGAATGGAAAATGATATGTAAAAATGGGTTAACTTCACTATCCGGATCATAGTCCCGTTCGTGGGCAAGATCGGCAAACTCAAAATCGTTAAAGTATTCATCTTCATGTTCTAACATAATTTCAGCCAGTAGTTTTTTTTCTTCATCCAGTGTATCCAGCTCACCTTTTTTCGCTGCCTGCCAGATTTTATGCAAATATTCACGTGATGCTTTTTTATTGAAGTCTTCAAACGATTGGTTCATTTATTTGTCTTTCTTTAATAAAATCCTGTTTCTGTTTTTAGGGGTAGT
>CAZBBC010000121.1:0-13767 GCA_964489835.1 uncultured Calditrichota bacterium | reverse complement strand
TTTTATTTTCGCTTAAATTTATCCCGTCTTTATAAATTTCACATTTATTTAGAAGGTAAATTCCTTTATACCTTATACCTTATACCTTATACCTTTATACCTTTATACCTTTATACCTTATACCTTATACCTTATACTTTCAAGGCACGGCATGCCGCGCCCCTAAATTATCTAGAAAAATACTAAACCAACCAAACCGACCACCAAACCAACAGCAAGGTTTATCAGTTTTACCCATATGAAAGCGCGTTTGGACATGGCCAAAAGCGGCAACATACCATGACCATCCTGTACAATGGAACTCGCCAGTAAAATTGAAAAGGGAATGGATCCTTGGGCAAATAAGGTAACAAAAATTAAGTGCGGCCCTGATTCAGGAATGATGCCGACCAACAAGGCGATGATCAACACGCTGAAATGATTGACTTCAATCCACTGGTCCAGATCAATATATTTTTCCAGAAAATGAATAATCAGGAGAGCCCCAAAAGTCCAAACAAGGATACGGAGAAAATGTTTTTTCAGAACATGTTTCCATAAATGTTCCTCCAGAAAATGGTCCGGAACAGTCAGTATGACAAAGAGGGCAAAGGAGGCGCCGGATAAAAATGTCACTTTGATCCAATCCCAGGTTAAGGGTTCAATGAGATTAAAAATGAGAGCAAAGAGAAAAAGGGTGAGCATGGTGATCAGTAATGCTCTGGGGAAGCTGATGTTTCTCAGTTGTGACCATATCTCTTTTCCCGGAAAACATTTACATTCATCCTCGGCATGGATCTCCAATTCGTGATCCGCCTCTTCCCTGAGAGCATACCTTTTCTTAAAGATCAGATCTGTAAAATATCCGGCGATAACAGCAATGACGAGTAAAATCAGTGTAAGCAGAGCGGCTTGTGTGGGAAACATGGAGAACATGACAAACGCTTCATCACCGCTGGTGGCAATCATTGCCGCTACCAGGGCACCCAAACCGAGCAGGCGGTGGGTATAAAGGGATACGACGGTGAATGCACCCAGGCAGCCGGGTATGGCACCCAAAATGGCAGCGAAAAAATAATTACCCCACGGGCTTTGTTTTAAAACCTTTTGCCAGCGGCCTTTGGTCAACACATTGATGTACTCGATAAAAAGCATCATCAAAAAAACAAAACCGGTGATCATCAATGCATGTTGTGTGAGTTCTATTAACATAGGTGATAGATTTAAACGGTTGATCCAATGATAAGAATTTTCTCATTACCGGGCAAGTGTTCCTTTTCGTTCTTGACGTGTTGTCTCAGGTTATTTGTTGGGTGGACAGGCCATCAGTCATACAAAAATGCATTTTGTTGTTTATATTGCTCTGAATATCAGGAAATATATAAATTATATCATTGATGGGCTGTGGAAAAATTGAATGAAAACTAAAAATTTATGAAGTCATTAGTACAAAGAGCGTCATGTTAATTCCCCCTTATAAAGGGGGTTAGGGGGATGTTCGAACTTGAAGATCTATTATAATCCAAAATAAAAAGACCGATCAAGGGAATTAAGAAAGAATTCCACTTTCACGGAACGATAATTTAGGAAAAAAACACCCCCTTCAATCCCCCCTTAATAGGGGGGCAGGATCCGATTTCCCCTTTTAAAGTGGGCTAGTGGGATGTTTTTTTTAAGCCAATAAAAATAATAAGTTAAATAGAAAAAATATTTAAACTTTTAACAATACCTATATATCACAAAGGAGATAAAAGTGAAAGATCGTCAGGAATTAATTGACAAGGCAAAAAAACAATTGGATGAATTTTCCGGCCAACTGGAAGAATTGGAAAAAAAGATGAAAGATCTGTCCGGCAAGGCAAAAAAAGTCTATGATGAACAGGCCGGAGAACTGCGAATTATGGTTAGTGATGCCAAAGAGATATTTGAGCGGGCCAAGAATTCCAATGAGGAAACCTGGGAAGAGATAAAGGGACATGTGGAACTGACCGGTAAAGCGCTACGAAATTCATTTAACTATTTTTTATCACATTATAAAAGGAAATGATCATGGTAAGATAGTATCAAATGACCAGTAGAGAAAAATATTTTGATCCCGACTTTGTCGGGATTATCCAGTCTAAAAAATATGAAACGTATAGTCATATGATACAAACTTACGGTGCTGGATGCCTATGATAGGATAGCAGTTTATATATCGGATCAGACCGATCCCTTTTAATGGTGATCGTTTGCCACTGCCGAATAAAGGCAACCAGATGATGACGTTCTCTGGCCTTCAACGCGCGGTGTTTTTCTTCTGATTTTCCCCATACCGGCATCGGCGTCCCTTCCCGACCGATGGTAATCGTCGCCAAAAGAAATCCATTGGTTGCGGCATTTAAAAATTCATCATTATGCAGCGCAGGTGCTTTTAGCCCTTCACCGTTATTTCCATGACACTCCGAACAATATTGGCGAAATAGTTTTTGACCCAAATCCGGGTTACCAAGGGTTGGTCCCGCATACAGATGATCCGGAATGCTGTCCTGCGAAGCGCGCATAAAAGCAATAAGTGCTGTCAGATCATTAGGGGATTTTTTGATACTAAACATTGGTGTATGGGTACGTCCTTGCCTGATAGTCTCTATAATGAAATGATCGCTGGCAGCACGAATAAAATCCCGATTAAGAATCGCCGGACCAATGCCTCCCATGCCGTTTGATCCATGACAACGGCTGCACTGATAATGATAGATTGTTTTGCCGGATTCTGCATTGCCTGGTGTTTTAAAATAAAATTCTTTGTTTGATTTTGGCACCGGCTGCAAATATCGTATCAGATTCTTAAGAAGTGCAGCACTAAGATAAGACCATGAGGGCATGGCCGTATTTGATCGTCCGGTGATCATTGTCTCATAAAGGTAGCGGTCAGTAGCTGCCGCCAAAAACGAGCGGCTGTTCAGGGAAGGACCGATTGCACCGGATTTATCTTCACGATGGCAGGTGGCACAATTATCCCGGTAAATGATTTCTCCGGAAGATTTATAAAAGACCTCAGAATTAACTTCTGTATAGGCAGGTGCCTTTTTTCTCCATTCCCGCACAAATTCAATCAGGCCGGACAACTCACTTTCCCTAAGACCGGAATGTCTGCCCCTCCAGGCCGGCATATATCGATTGTTCCTGCCTTCCTGAACCATAAAGCTGATCATATCCAGTGAGGCAACAGACTGAAAACCTTTATTTGCCAACGCCGGTATTCCGAAAAGTTGGTTATCATAAGCGCGCCCGGTCCCGGATATGGCATGACAGCCTGAACAAACAAAAGCATAGGCTGAGTTGCTATCCAGGTTATCTCGCTGCTCTTTGAACTCCTTTATCACCGCCATACTATAATACTGCATCGGGAGATGTGGTTTTGAAAATCCCAAAAGAAGGATGATCAGGGCGTCTATTTGATCGGAATTGAAAAAAAATTTTGGCATGATGCTTCCGGGGCTGATCTTGGCCGGATCGTTGAAATGATCATGATGCCATTGTTCAATTGATTTTTTCCCCTGAACAAAGTTAAAGTTGTATCCCTGGAGAATTTTTTCTCCCTGTGAGGTAAGGTCGGGACCGAAAGGACCGCCCAGACCACGGAGTTTATGACATCCCAGACACCCGGATTGACGAAAAAGATTCCTACCGGTCGTAATTTCGGCCACAGGATATTTTATCCCCCGCTTGTCAAAAATTGTCAGGTGACAGACTACACAACTGGATTCCACCGGTTTCCAGTTATCCTGGGCGTTTTTATCACATGTTTCGCTCCGGAGGAGCGAACGCCCGCTGCCACTATGACACAGCGTGCAGGCGAAAGTACCCAGATCATGTTCCTCAAGCATCTGACCGGGGTGTGCGGCAAAGGGCAGCGGTAAAGAATCCGCCACTGTTTGCTCCGGATTGAGATGACAGGTAATGCAACGGTCCACATGTCCAATATCATTTATCTCAATTTGCCGCAGTCCAAAGATATTATGATCTTCATCAGAGCCGAAACCCTGAGCCTCCAATATATTTTTATATTTTTTTTGTTCGATCTTCCATTCCGGACTGATGATTTCTGCCCGGAACATTTGCACCATAATGCATAAGAATATAAAACCGAATAGGAGTAAAATAATCCTATATATTTTTAAATATCTTTTTTCCATGCTAAAAAAAAGGCCACAGGATAAATTGCCAATCCGGTCCGCGGAACCAGATGCCGATTATGGTAAATAAAACGAAACTGACCAAAATACAGGAGAACAGGGATATTACCGCCAGTCGCCGGGATCCGGTTCGCTTTTCGATATAACCTGAATAAAAAATGAAAAAGAGAGCTGCTACCGTCCCCGGATTGATGAAAATAATCAATCCCTGGGGGATGTCTGCAATCCAGTTGCGTATCCAACCCCATTGAACGACGATCAGCATCAGAATAATGATCATAATGGAAGCAAAGAGACCGGAAATGAGGGCTGATCGAATCCCTTGTCTTCCGGAGAACCAGATGCCTGCATTTTCATTTGTATTGTCGAGATAAGGTATTAAAATCAGAGTGATGATCACAAGAAAAGGTATTAATAAACCGCCACCGAAGGCAGAATATGAGACAAGTTCCTGTACGCCCAGAAAGTACCAGGGAGCCTTGGCCGGATTTTCGGGCATTGAAGCATTGGCGATCTCCTTCAGTGGTGCATCAATGAAATAGGCAAACACAGCAAGGATCGCGAGGATCATTATAAATACAGATATTTCTGCCAAGAGCGCGGTGGGCCAGCTAAATAATTGTGCCTGAGGTTTAGCAGCGCTTTTTTGCTGATTTTCCTTTGATGTTTTTAATTGTACCCATTGATCGGCATCGACCGGTAAACTCAAACCACCTTTTTTTCGAATGCGCCAGAAATGAAGGGCCATCAGTATAATAAAAAGGATAGGCAGTAGTACCACATGTAAAAGATAAAAGCGGGTTAATGATGCCTGTGCCACATCGGTTCCGCCCAGTAATATTTTTTTTATGATTAGACCGGGATCGAATAGTGCCGTGAGTTGAAGCATGTCCGTCAGTTCACGGGTAGAACTGACGATATTTGAGGCGATGGTAACTGCCCAGAATCCCAGCTGATCCCAGGGCAGCAAATAACCGCTGAAACTGGCAAACAGTGTAACAATCAGCAAACCTATTCCGAGATTCCAGGTCATGCGTCCTTCTCCGGTATAAGCAGCGGTGAAAAAGACCCGGCTCATATGCAGTATAGCCATAAAGACCAGACCGTGTGCGGCCCAACGATGCATATTTCTCATATACCGGCCACCGATGACAATATTATTAATATCAAGGATTGAGAAATAGGCTTTTTCGACCGATGGTTTGTAATAAATCATAAGAAGAATACCACTGGCCAGGAGAATCAGAAATAATGAAAGGTTTATAATGCCAAGACCGAAAGTAAAATTTGGCTTCAGGCTGTAGGCATGAATTTTCGGAGAATGAAAATGGATAAAAAAATTCTTTGATACTGCCCGGATACGCTCTTTGCTGCCTGATCGTTCTCGAAAAGGATTTATCATAAATTGATTTAATTTTTGTTAATAATTTAAATATTGAGAATTATTTGGAACTTGGAATTAGGAACTTGTAATTATGTAATATCTAATTCCGAGTTAAAGACGGACTTTCAGACACATCATAACTTACCCTCACCCGGCCCCTCCCTGTCCGGCCTGCCCGGCGCAGACGTGGCAAAGCCGGATAGGGAGGGGTGTCGAACCCCGACTCGGTCGGGGGGGGACGGGGTGGGTCAATTTAGTCAATTTTAAAATCGTTGTTAACCGTTTGTTTTAGATTTACCGTCATTAGTCCCTTTTCATTCACCTGAATCTGAAAACGATCCAATGGTCTCGATGCCGGTCCGGAGCAGGAATTTCCGGTCTTGTCAAAATGAGAACCGTGACATGGACATTGAAAACCCTGATCGGTCTTATTCACGGTACAACCGAGATGTGTGCAAACTGCAGAGACAACACGGATAAGTTGACGCGTTCTATATACATATATTTTTTTTGCAGGAATGAAACTGAATTCATTAAGAGGATAATCATCGATATGACCGATCTTTATAATGCTGTAGGATTCTGTATCGGGCGGTAGAATTTCCAAAAGACCCGCTGCGATGGTAACTATCCCTGTCCCAGTCGCTGTTCCTATGGCCATTTTATTTAAAAAATCACGCCGTTTCATTGGATATGTTTACCCATTTAACGCCAACTTTCCGGCAGGCATATGCCATTTCCCGGGTATAATCGCCACATGTCATCATCCAATGAAAACCGCGGTGATCCTCAAGCAGTTTTTTCCAGTTGCCATCAATTTTTATATCATATTGCGATCGGCATATATCGTAAAATGGATTTTCTTCTATGGTACCGGTAAATCCCAGCCACTCCTTCTGACTGCTGTCAGGACATATCATCGTTATCTCTGTTCCAATCGGTAATTCTACCTTTGGTGTTGCACCATAATCAGACTCAAAATGAGTAACAATTTTTGCCAGGGCATAATTTTTTCCATCCAAACGGCGTGGTGCTGTGCAATGTGCAGAAGTAACTATTCCATGATGCGGATAGGTCGGATCGTTTAAGAAGACCGGTTTTCCGGCCAGATAGTGTAACAGAATTCCCGATGGGATCACATTAAAATCGGATTCACAAAAGGCTAACATACCTTCATCATTCAGCAAACTGAGGGGCAGGCAGGCAGTCGTTTCTGCCATCGGAATGACGGTACTCATACATTCTTTGATCGTAAAGGCATTGGTCTCATTTTCCTTAAGCAGATCTTTAAAAATTCCATATAACAGAAAGGCATTAGTGACAAACTGTTTATCTGTGTGCAAACTGGTTTCCGGTAGTGCGAGATAATTTTTAGTCCATTTTTCTGCTTTGGCGATCCGCTTACGATCTGTCCGGGCCGACTTGATTCTTTGCTCTAACTCTTCATAACCAACAGACTGGATATCGATCTTAAATCTATCGTATGAAACTTTTGGTGCCAGGGGGCAGCACCAGCCACCGCTTCCGCCGAGGGCGACAATACGTTTGCCTATAAAGTTCTTTACACCATAAAGGGCGTTTAATTTATACAAAAGGTGGTCGTAATCATCGACAATAACGTCATGAATATCCATTCCGGCAGGATTCCGGTATGAATCCAGTTCAAATTCCTTTCCTCCCTTTCTTAAAAAACGATTATGGACAATCTCATACCACAAATAGATCGGACCGGAACGGTGCCTTAGGAATATCAGGTTATTTCTCTTGTCAGACACACAGGACTCCAGCATGGAACCATTACCGGATGCTGCATAGACGATTGGTACATCATAGTGATGTGAGTTTTCCACGTTGACGGCTTCTTCCACCGACCGGACTTTTACAAGGGGGAGAACTTCAATGGGGAAATTTGCTTTCTTTACTAAATTCTCCAGTTCCCCGGAAATACGCCGGATTTCTTGCTTTATGTCTTCTTCAGTCTGTAACCCACCCCATGGTCTCCAGGACGTGGTTGGTCTGCTTTTGGGAATTTCATACATTAATATAGGTTGCACCCGTAATTTTTTTCCTGATATTTGCAAAGATTTCTTGGGATCCCAGTCTTCTGCTTCTTCGGCCGATAAAGAAGGAATTATCAAACCGGCACCCGCCAGACCCAGGGCGGATACGCCAATAAATTCTCTTCTATTCATTTTGGTTTGGTTACATTCACAGCACATTTTAGACTCCTTTAAATCAATTTACGCGGGGTTTATTATAATTAATTACCACGAAGATCACGAAGATCACGAAGGTCTTATCGAAATTAAGAATTAATAATTACGAATTAAGAGTGTAAATATATTATTTACATAATGTTAGCGCCTATTACTTCTTGTTTAAATTCATAATTCTAAATTCTTAATTGCTTTTTATCTTCGTGTCCTTAGTGTGCTTCGTGGTTTATAAATAAATCGGATGAATTAGATCTTAGGTTATTCTAAAAGAATATAAAAAAAGTACATCAAATTCCAAACCCATTTATTATCTTTTATTATTATAGAAAAAACGCTTGGTATAAACCTCCTTGCAGATATTGAAATAACTTCATAATTTGAGAGCACCTGGGGTATGGGATAGGTTATATTGAAATTTTTCAAAAAGGGAATCTGTGAGAAAGATTAAAAAACTGATTAAAAATCTACCCAATTGGATGATGGGCTATAACATCTATGTAAACAGAGAGAAATTTTCTCTTATCGATCATGTTTTCAACAATGATGCGATCAGCATCCATTCTTTTGCGGATCTTGGGGGTGTTTGGAAGGTCAATGCCGCTTATACCCTTTATACACTAAAAAAATATACCATCGATCGGGCTTTTCTGGTTGATACCAATTTTAATACCGTCGTAGACAAAAAAGTAAAAAAATACTCCCACCTGCAAAAAATTACCGGTGATTTTACTCAGGATGATGTTATTGATAAATTGAAAGGTGTCGATGTCATATTTTTATTTGATGTTCTCTTACACCAGGTCAATCCTGACTGGAATGTTGTCCTTGAAAAATATTCCAACATAACGAAATGTATCATTATATATAATCAGCAATTGATTAATGCCGACAGAACCCTGCGTCTTACGGATTTAAGCTTAGAGGAATACAAAGCACTGGCACCGGTGAGAAATGATAATTTATATGACTATATTTATACGCACGGACAAGATATACATCCGGAATATAATAAACCGTGGAAGGATATACATAATTTCTGGCAGTGGGGTATTACTGATTCGGATCTTCGAAAACAGATGAAAAGTTTAAGATTTGAAGAATTATTTTTTAAGAATCATGGCCGGTTTAGCAACCTGCACGCCTTTGAAGATCATTCGTTTGTTTTTGTAAAATAATAGCGCAGCCCAAGGCTGCAAACAATAAATTAATTAATCATTCCCGAAGGGACTCTTTTGAAGGGAGTTTTTAGACAAGATAATCCCGACAAAGTTGGGATCCAAAAAACGGACAGGATTACAGGATATAAAATCTTTTTTATATCCTCTCCACCTTGTTGTGTAGATTAAAAATAGCGAATAAATGGAGGACGTTAGACTTATCATAATTTAAACCGTTGCTAATTAAAAAAAACGCCTAATCTAATAATCGTATCCTCGTAGAGGATAAATTATTGTAATAAAACATGCATAAACCAATACTACATCCTCGTAGAGGATGCATTATTGATGGTATTTAAAATACAATATAATGAAAAATATTTATTTGAATTTATTGATTAAATTCCGCAAAACATGTCGGCACTTTTATAATGTACGAAATTATGAATCCTCTACGAGGATTTAATGTCTTTGGATTACAATTTTTTTCTACAATAATAAAACCTCTACGAGGTTAATTATTTAATTTGTTCTAACTGTAAGAAAGGAAAATTATTATTTAAAGAAATTAATCTTTATGATATTAACACTTAAAACATTTATCTTTGCGAGAGATGAATAATTATAAATAGTAGAGTAATCCATGGGTGATAACTACGGGCTGGGTAGTAAAGAAGGCCACTAAATTAAATTATCTGAATTTTGACGGCAATGTAAAATGCATCTAAAAGTGAAAATATTTGCATTTATTTTCATACTATTATCAGTAAATGCCATCCACGCCCAGGGTATAGCGGCAGTTCCATTTGTGCGAATTCCCCCATCGCCCCTTTTAAATGGAATGGGAGAAGTGGGCACTGCTCTTCCCAATAACGAGGCTTATGGATTTTTTTATAATCCCGCCCAGTTAGGTTTTACCAGTCAGAAGACTAATATATCGGTTCAATTTTATCCGACAAGAATGGATTGGTTACCGAGTTTTAATTTTAGTGATTTAACATATAATAGTCTGGCTGTCAACCTCGGCTATCATTTTAAAGATATCTATAAAGCATTACCCTTTAGTGTTGGCGTGGGTTATATGAATGTCAAATTAAATCTGGGCCAAAATGTAGCCACGGATGAATCTGGAAATGAGTTAGGGACCTTCAACAGCTATGAACGTTATCATGCCTTGGGGATCGGTATTGGTTTTAACTATTATATTCAGCTTAGCATGGGATTTACTTATAAAAGTATTGAATCCAATCTTTCATCTAAGAATCTACAAGTTGGGTCAGAAGTTAGTACCGGGAGGCTGGTAACCCATGCGATAGATTATGGTGTTCTCCTTGTTGTTCCGGTTTTAAAGTATTTTACCGATACATTTTGTGATCAATCGGATCAAAAGTCCTTATTTTTACCATTTTTTGATTTCTCCATCGGCTATGCAAAAACAAATATCGGCGACAGGGTTTTATATATCGACCTTGCTGAGCCCGATCCATTGCCGCGGATGGCTAATTTTGGATATGCCCTCAGTGCAGGTTTCCGGTCTAAGATAAAACATCAATGGATTACTGTTTTGGCGCTGGACTGGTCAGTTGACGCCAGGGACATGTTGATACAAAAGAATGAAAATCGTGACTACCAGACGGGCTTTCTTGGTGATATCGGTTTAGGTAAAAATGTATTATCTGCTAATAGCGATGAAAATGTGGATGTTTATAAAGGCTATCGGTTAAAATTTTTTGAAGTCTTACAGGTAACCAATGGTGAATGGGATGGGGCGGGATGGAGCAATCCAAAAACAAGCGGATATGCGCTGAGATTAAAAGGGGTGTTTAAATTGCTATATGCATATTCTGATGATAAGCTCCTAAAATATATTGCCAATCATTTTGACTTTCAATATGCACATTCTGAAATAAAATCAGGCCGTGGTCACCCTCTAAGCGGAACCGTTTATTCCAGTTTCCGGCTGGCGATAAGCGGTTTTTAAATAGATCATGTTAAACAAAAAATTTTGTATATTCTCCTGTTTGCAAAAAATCGCAGACATCGATTTTTAGAAAGAATCCAGTTTTATGAAGAAAAAAACAATTACAGCTCTCTTGATTGTGATTATCTCTCTCATCGTTATTTTACTTCTATTGTGGTTATTTTGGCAATTGATTTCTCCTTCATCCTTTATCGTCAACAATGATAATACCATTAAGGCTGATTCTCTGCAATATGTGGGTCGTCAGGCGTGTGTGGAGTGCCATAAAAAAGAACACGACCTATGGAAAAACTCGCCGCACGATTTAGCGATGCAGGTTGCCGATCAACAGACGGTTCTTGGCAACTTTGATAATTTCTCCATTACGATACAGGGAATAACTTCCAGGTTTTATAAAAAGGAAAGTGAATTTTTTGTCCATACGGAAGGTGAGCAGGGTAAGTTTAAAGATTACAAAATAAGTTATACCTTTGGCATTAATCCTTTACAACAATATCTGGTGGAGTTTCCTGACGGCCGTCTACAAGTGCTGCCACTGTGCTGGGATACACGTCCCCAAGAGAAGGGTGGACAACGATGGTTTCATATTTATATGGATGAACCTATCTCTCCAAAAGATCTTCTGTTCTGGACCCGTCTCAATCAAAATTGGAATTTCATGTGTGCCGAATGTCACTCGACAAATGTGAAAAAGAATTATGATCATCTGTCAGGGAAATATCACACTACATTCTCGGAAATCGATGTTTCTTGTGAAATGTGTCACGGCCCCGGTTCCGGGCATGTCCAATGGGCGAAAATATATGAAAAAGAAAAAAGATTATCTGTGCATGGAAATATGGGTCTGCAGGGAAGATTAAAAGACCTTAACAACGGAACATGGGTGTTTACGGATATGGTTTCCGGTACAGCTGAACGTACAGTCCCTTTGAGCTCAGGGATTCAAATTGAAACCTGTGCCCTTTGCCATTCTCGCCGTTCTGCTCTGACCGATGCTTATATTCATGACCGGCCCCTATTAAACACACATAGTATACCGGTGTTGGATGAGCCGCTTTATTATGTGGACGGTCAGATCAGAGAAGAAGTGTATGTCTATCATTCTTTTCTGCAGAGTAAAATGTACCAGAAAGGCGTGATTTGCAGCAATTGCCATGAACCGCATAGCACCAAAATTTATAACAGTGATAATTCTCTTTGTTTTCGTTGCCATCTTCCGCAAAAGTATGATACGAAGGCCCATCATTTTCATAAACCGGATAGTACCGGTGGCCTCTGCACGGACTGCCATATGACGGAGCGTACCTATATGGTCATAGATCCTCGCCGGGATCATAGCATTCGGATACCCAGACCTGATCTGTCCGAAAAACTGGGCACGCCGAACGCCTGTAATCAGTGTCATAAGGATAAAACCAGGCAATGGGCCGCTGACTATATCATTCAATGGTATGGAAAAGCATATACAGCGAGACAACATTATGGTGAGGTCTTTCATGCTGCCAGGAACGGTCACCCGCAAGCCGGAAATTTACTGCACCAGCTGATGCGGGACGCCAATCAATCCAATATGGTAAAGGCCACAGCGGTCTCTCTGTTACCGGCATATCCGGGACCGGAAACGACCGAGATCCTTCGTTCGATGCTTCACAACCTGGATCCACTCCTGCGTATGTCCGCTGTTAACGCATTAGAAAGGTTTGAAAACAGCAGCCGGTTCGCCATGGCAAAACATTTGCTGGAAGATCCGGTCAAAGCCGTTCGCTTAAGCGCTGCATATATACTGAGTGATATTTCCAGGGAGGCCCTGACCGGTTTTGACCAGGGGGCTTTTGATGCTGCTCTTTCGGAGTATATTGAAACCCAATTTTTTAATGGTGATCGCCCCTCATCTTATGTCAATCTCGGGGTGGTATATCTTCGGCAGGGGCACCCGGGAGAAGCGGAAGAAGCTTATAAGAAAGCCATTTCAATAGAACCGGGTTATGTATATGGCTATATCAATCTGGTGGATCTTTATCGGGAACAGGGAAGAGAGACCGAAGGAGAAGCATTACTACAGAATGCTATTTCATATAATCCGGGATCAGCGGAACTCTATTACGCCTATGGATTACTTTTAACCAGACTAAAAAAACGTTCGCAAGCCTTAGCAGCCTTTGAAACGGCCGTAAAATTCCAACCCGAAAATACACAGTTGCAGTATTATTTGGCACTGGCCTATCTTCAGAACGGCCAAACAAACAAGTCCCTGAAACTACTTGAAAAGGTGAACAAGATAAATCCGTATAATCCGGATGTTTTGTTTGCCTTGACAACCATCAACCGGGACAGGGGTGAGATAGAGAGTGCCTTAAAAAATGCACAAAAATTATACGAAATAAGCCCGGAGAACAACGTATATCAACAATTATTAGAGCAAATTAGAGCCCTGGAAAACAACAAGCGATAGAATGATTAAAATGTATTTTATCTGAAAAGCAATGAACGCGTAAGGTCAATATTTTATACTCAGGTAATCAAGTTAAATTTCTTTGTAAAAAGTTCTTCAATCTGGTAGATAAGTTTATAAAGAAGGTCATGATATCGATCTTTTTAAGATATAATTCTTCAATTATCTTATATTTGAATCGATCAATTCTTTTTCATGAGTTTCCGGTTAAAACTTAAATCATTTTAATTTATCACCGGAAAATCAAACAGTTTGAAGATTTAAAAACAAAGAGACTCGCTTTAAAGAACTCACCCTAAATCTCCGCCAAAGGGCGGATCCGCCTGCCGGCGTGACCTCTCTTGGAAAGAGAGGGACTTTTGGGGGCCCTTTCTCTTTTCAAGAGAAGGTCGAAGATGCGGCTTAGACGTAGGTTTGGGG
>CAZBBC010000120.1:1906-14185 GCA_964489835.1 uncultured Calditrichota bacterium | reverse complement strand
TTTTTCATCACCAACATCCTAAATAAAGAGGGAATGAAGATACAATCCCATTCCCTCTATCATTTACACCCTCGCCCCGATTACCTTGCATGTTCGGCAATACTACAGCTGACACTCCCGTCGGTATTGTCATAGGTATATTTGCCGCCGCCCGGACAAGTTGGTGTTCCGGTAGTAAACAGAGTAGACATTGCCGCAAGGGTTGCCGGAAAAGCCGGCTTACCTGCTACGGCCTGCTCTGCATAAAACATGGCAGCAGCTGCCTCGATGGCGTGCTGGTTGCCCTTACATGTTGCTGCTTCTGCTTCATCACTCAAATCCATGAATTTGGGAACTGCAATCGCCGCCAAAATACCAAGAATAATAATCACAACGACCAGTTCGATCAAAGTGAAACCACTTTGATGATTCGATTTGCGCATTGTAAATCTCCTTTGTTAGTGAATGGTTAGGAAAAATGTCTGTTTATTTAAGACTGAGCATATTCCACATGGGTAAAAAGATTGATAATGCCAGAAATAAAACCATCACAGCTAATACGATGGTAATCACCGGTTCAATCAGAGAGGTAAGATTTTCCACTGTGCCTGCAATATCTGATTCAGTAAATTCAGCAACATTCTCCATCATTTGTTCGAGTGTTCCGGTGAGCTCCCCAACTGAAACCAGGTGAACCATCATTTTGGGAAACAGGTTCGTTGTGTCCATTGCAGTGGCAATACTTTGACCGCTTTCCACCTTTTCCTGTATTTTTTCAATCTTTTCTTTAAAAACACGGTTTGATTCTGTTTTTATCGCCGTATTCATTGCCTGTACCAAAGGAATGCCCTGTCCGATAAGGATAGCAATAGTTCTGGAAAATCTTTGACTGGAAACTTTTTTTAGGAGATCGCCAAGAAAAGGTAATTTTAGCAGGTAATAGTGGATCATATATTTGCCTTTTTCACTCCGGTAATATCCGTAAAATGCCAGGCCTGCTAATACCAGAACTATTAACATCACAATACCGTATGAGTTAAAAAGATCGCTCATTAAAAGTATCATTCGCGTAGGCAGAGGGAGCTCCTTGCCGCTTTTTTCAAAAATCGGGGCGAAGTTTGGAATTACATAAGATATAAAAACCACAAAAGCCATAATAAGAGCGGCTATCACAAAAGCCGGATAACTTAAAGCCTTTCTAAGGTCTTTTGCCATCTTCATATCATTTTCCAGCTGCGAGACCAGACTTTGCAGGACCTGCTCTAAGTTTCCACTCACTTCACCAACCTGAATGGAGTTAATATAAAGTTCTGAAAAAATATGAGGGAATTGACGAAGAGAATCTGAGAAGCTTTGACCCTCCCTCACATGGCTGCTCAGCATTTTTAGAATTTCTTGCATATTCTCATCGGATGATTGACCGACAAGTAAATCAATTGAATCTACCAGAGGTATGCCTGCCCGAATTAATGCCAGAATCTGACGGGTGAAAATAAGAACTGATTTCGGTTTCACTCTTCGTATTTTCTTATGGTTTTCTTTTTTCAATGCTCCCTCTTGCTTCAGGCTGACAAGAGTTAGCTGTTTCTGGTTAAGTAAATTAAGAGCATCATCTTTTGAATTTGCTTCTAACCTACCGGATTTTATTTCCCCGCTTATGTCAAACGCTTTATATGAAAATTTTATCATCTTTAAGGTCTTTAACTTATAATAAAAGGTGTTGACAATTTCTATAACAAAATTGGTGCCAGAATAGTTAAGGCATTTATTAACAATATGTTATGCGATAAGTATCTAATTTATAATTGTCATTTTGACAATTTGTGATAAATGTCAAGGGTAAATCGGGGGTGGTTTATAGTCACATTTATTAATGTCCTGTCACATACAGCATATACCAAAAGATAATTTGTCTTCCCCATATTACATAGGTAAACATCCCAGCAATCATAAACGGAGCAAATGGTATATAAGAATATCTCTTAATAATTCTGAAGAGATATAAAATCAGTATCACAACTCCTGCTAAATTAAATCCAAAAAAGATAGCAATCAGTGCAGGCTTCCAGCCAAGTAAAAAACCAATCAAAGCCCCAAGCTTCAAGTCACCTATACCAAGACCTTCCTTTTTAAATAAGTACCGTGCACCAATTCTCAGAGCGAACAAAACTAAAAATGTGATAATTGCGCTTATCACGTAATGAACAACCAGGAATCCTTCTATGCATACATAGTATAATAAGCTTACAATAGTGGTGATTATTAAAAGTTTATCCGGTAAAATGAAATGTTTATAATCTATAACACTCATTGAAATAAACATTATCATCAGAAAGGCCAGGTAGATAAAATGCCAGATATTTTGAGCATAAGAATACAGAATCACAAATGTGGCTCCAGTCAATATTTCAATTACCGGATAGATCACTGAAAATGGGGTTCCACAATGTATACACTTACCTTGTAGAAGCAGGTAACTGATTATTGGTACATTTTCATACCATCTGAGTCGTTCGCCACATTTAATGCAGGAAGAGGGTGGATATATGACAGACATGTTCCTGGGAAGCCTGTAAATGATCACATTTGCAAAACTACCGAATATCGCTCCAATAATAAACATCATTAAACTCATTGATACATCCATTTTATTTCCTTTTTAACTCATCGTGGTCTGGTTTCAGTCTTCGTAAAAGCGCATTTATTCTGGCAATAAGAATCTGACGATCCACAGGTTTGGAAATATAATCATCAACGCCGAGATTGAAACCTTTCACCAGATCCTCTTTATCATCCAGGGAAGAAAGCATAATGATCGGTATTTTTGCATATTTAGCATCTTTTCGCAGCCTCTGACACACTTCATAACCATCCATCATCGGCATTAAAATATCAAGGAGGATCAGATCAGGTTGATCTATTGAAATCATTTCCAGCGCCTGCTGCCCGTCAATGGCTTCAACTACCTCATAAATTTCTTCTTTTTTCAATACAGTTGTAACCAGCTGGCGCATGATTTTATCATCGTCTACTACAAGTATTTTCATCTTTTCCGATTCAGACAATGATTGCAGAGTTAATTTCATCTTGGTGTCAATTTTCATTTCTGTATGTTCTTTAGAGCTAACTTGTCCGGTGTGTTCAGTCATTGTCTTGTCAGAGGGAGAAGAATCCGAAGTTATGGTCATCACACGTGATACCTCAGATAAATCAGTAACTCCCGAGGTAATTAATGAAATTGCCTCCTGGGTGAACGTTTTATATCCCTTCTTCTTTGCTTGATTTTCAATTTTATGTAATGAAGCACCCTGGTCGATCATTTCCTTTAGCTCGCTATCGATTATAAGAATCTCATAGATGCCAACCCGTCCTTTATAGCCACTGAATTCACAGTTCGGACAGCCGCTCCCTTTATAAAATTTTACCGGATTACCTGACGCCTCAATTATGGGTATAATCGCTTTTTCTGAGATTGTCGCATCAGTTTCCTGCCGGCATTTGGGACATATTCGCCGGACCAGTCGTTGGGCAATAATCGCCGATACTGCTGAGGATACTTTGTAACGGTCCACACCGATGTCTATTAAACGGGTAATCGTTTCAATCGCACTATTTGTATGTACGGTACTTAAAACCAGATGACCGGTCAGTGCCGCCTGTATCGATATTTCTGCGGTTTGCAGATCCCGAATTTCCCCCACCAATATTACATCCGGGTCTTGCCGAAGGAATGATCGTAAGGCTGTTGCGAAGGTAATTCCTGCTTTCTCATTTACCTGAACCTGGTTAATGCCTTCCATAGTATATTCAATCGGATCCTCAACGGTAAGTATATTTGTCTCAGACGATTTGATCTTATTCAGGGCGGCGTATAACGTGGTTGTTTTTCCGGAACCTGTTGGTCCGGAAGCCAGAATTATTCCTTGTTTTAAATTCAACACCTGATCCAGCTTTGCCAGATTTTCTCCAACAATTCCCAGGTCTTCAAAAGGAATATTACTCCTGTTACTATCCAGAATTCTGATAACAGCTTTTTCACCGTAGGAGGTAGGTAAAATAGATACGCGCAGGTCGACGACCGTTCCACTTCTCTTCACTCTCGCCTGCCCATCCTGTGGTTTTCTTGTCTCAGCAACGTCAAGTTTGGAGATCACTTTGATTCTTGCCAACAATTGAGGAGCCGCATATTTTGGAATATCCATTATTTTTTTCAAAATACCATCGATACGAAATCGAACGAGTAGTTTTTTTTCAACAGGTTCAATATGGATATCAGAGGCTGCTTTGTCAATCGCATCATTAAGAAGAGAATTGACCAATTTTACAATCGGTGCTGCCGTGTCTCCGGTTTCTATCTTTGCTTCCTGCTTTTCCTCTATATTCACTTCGATCGCATCAGCAGAGCCACTTAATCTTTCGGAGAGATCATCAATATAGCTTTCAGGATTATAATATTCGCTGATTTTTTCTTCAATCCTGCTCTTTGAGCTCAACACAGGTTTAACCAGCCGTGATGCCAGAAATGATATTTCATTCTCTGCATCCAGATTAACCGGATCAAAAACGGCGATAGTGATAGAATCTTCATCAATAGAAAAAGGGAAGATTTTATACTTACGGCAGACTTCTTCAGGTATAATTTCTGTCGCTTTTTTATCAATCTTTACCGAATCAAGGCTTATAACCGGAATATGATATTTTTTGGATATTATATCACACAGTTGGTTCTCCTTAAGATAACTTTTGGATATCATCTTGTCATATAAATAAGCATTGGCAGATTCATTGAGAGTGAGTCTCAGCTCCGCAAGCGCTTCTGTTGATAAAATACCGGTATCCATCAGAGGCTTTACAAGCCATTCATCTTTAAATAAATTCATAATGATTTGACTTCTTTAATAATCAATAGTGCATATTTCTTTAATGTTTTTTTTCTTTTTTATTATTAACCACAGAAAGAACATTCCACATCATCAATCATCGCAATTTTAATGCCATTATAATACCTTAATATAACCCTATTAATATTAAGATGTTATGAAATTATCTATTTTATTAATGATGGACATATTTGTCATAATGACAATGTTGGCTGATACATCTCATAAACGACAAAGTACACCTGTATAAATGAGATTATATGTTGGAAGGTTGATTTGTATTAAAAATACAATTAACAATATGAAAAAAATGAGATAGAACTTATATTTGAAGCTTTATAGGGATTTGAGATCATGACGGGTTATATTCTCAACATTTTCGCGAAATTTAACTGCTTTGATTAATTCTTGGCTCTGGACCTCAAGTTTGTCACGCACCGATTTGAGTTCCAGGTGATTTTTCACACGTGCGAATACTACCGAAGGATTGACCGGTTTGGTGATATAATCAACTGCACCCATTTCAAATCCTTTGACTATAGTTGTTAGGCCTGTTTTCTTTTATTTTTTGATGAGGTTCAGGCACATATTTTGAAACCTGTGTTTCAGATGTTTGTGTATATTGATGAACCACCTTTAGCAATTCATTTACAGAGATCGGTTTTCTTAATATATGATCAGCCTTTCGGACTATTTTCGAAAACTCAGATGGAATTTCATATCCGGTTAAAAATATAAATGGAATAGTCCGGTTTATCCTGCGCAATTTCAGAAAGAACTCCGGGCCGGAAATCACTGGCATCATTATATCTGATAAAACAATATCAAATTTATCTTGCTGAAAAAATTGTAATGCCGTATCCCCGTCTTTTACACCCTGGCATTTCCAACCATACAGTTCAAATATTTCGATTAATGATTTTAGAATTTCAGGTTCATCATCGACGATTAATATTTTAAGACAGCCATTACTGCCTGAGATTGCAGAAGCCTGAATATCTATAATTACGTCATCAAGATAACCTTTGGTTTTTAGTGAAGTTATATTTCTGATTTTGCCGGTTAATTCAATTATTCTCTTTATATTCTCCCGGCATATTTTCAGATATTTATTATTTCCTGTTTCGTATTCCATAATTCCCATATAATTGATAAGAATCTGTAAGGGTTGGGAAAATTCGTGGCAGATTGCCCCTGAGAGTTCCTTAACTGATTTCAGCTTTTCAAACTCAATTAATTCTTCTTGTTGGCGTCGAAATTGTTCTTTGCTTCTGTGCAGAGCTTCTTCGACAATTTTCCTTTTTTTCAATTCATCCTGCAGTTTAACAGCCCTTTCAATGGCGCCGGGAAGCTTTTCTAAATTTTTCTTGAGTACTAAATCCGTTGCCCCGCATTTCAAAACTTCAACAGCCAATTCCTCACCCACACAACCGGATAACATAATAAACGGCAGGTCGGGACGCTTGGTCTTGACGATTTTAAGAGCACTCAAACCGTCAAAACGAGGCAATTTATAATCAGCCAGTACCAGGGCATATTTTTCATCCTGCAAAGCAGCTATAAATTCACTACGATCATTCACTGCGGATATTTCACATGGAATACCATCTTTTTTAAGTGCCTCTCTTACCAGTTCCTGATCATAAACATCATCCTCGAGATGAAGAATATTTATTTTGCCGTTGCCTGATCTAGCGTGTCCTTTATTAAACACCTGCTTCATACGCCACATCCACTCTTTTATTTACGGTTAATGGAAAAAGCAATATAAAATGTGTCCAGGATCCGACAGCGCTCTTCATATCTATAGCACCTCCATGTGCTTTAAAAATTTGGGAAACTGAGGCCAGGCCTAATCCTCTTCCATTTGCTTTTGTTGTTATAAACGGAGTAAATATATTTGTTAACTGTTCCGGTGAAATACCGCAACCATTATCAATTACCTGCAGCACCATATACTTACCTCCTTTAGATGTATAATTGAGAATGGTATTTTGAAGATAGGTAGTGCTGCATCGATTTTGCGATAATATTATTTTAATTACACCATCCGATTTATCGATAGCCTCAGCAGCATTGAGAATTAAATTCATCAGAACTTGTTTAAAGAGTACCGCATCCGTTTTTAATAAAGGCAGATCATCATCAATACGACGTAAAATCCTGATGCCGGGATGTATGCTGTTTTCCAGAAAATGGATAACTTCTTCAACAACTGGCTTTATTTTAACCGGCTTAAAATTGATTTTATTATTATTTAAATTATCATGATTTTTGTGCGTTAGATTCATCGCGAGATCTACAGATTTATCAATTTTTTCGAGATAATTATGACCAGGTAAATTTTTAATTGGTGACATTTTCTCTAACATTATTAGTCCCCTACATGGTGATTTTTCCCAATATCAAAGATTTTGCCCTGATAGCAGTTTGGAATTGGAATTTACGGAAATGTATATTTTATTATCGGCAGGCGCTATAAGGAAATATATTATAAGTATATAGGTCTTCTGTTGATTTTTTTGTAGGCAATTTACCTACATGACGGCATGAGAGAATTTTACAGGTTAATCATTCACTGATATCATTCTCAATAGCATAGCGGGTTAAGTCGGCGGTTGATTTGAGGTTAAGTTTTTGCAGGATGCGCTGTCTGTAGCTGCCTATCGTTTTTACACTTAAACAGAGTACATCGGCTATTTGCGCCGGATTCTGACCTGAGGCAATCAATCGAAAGACCTGGAACTCACGATCGGATAATAATTCATATAATGGTTTATCATTAGGGTTATTAATCACAAGAAGCATTGTTTCGGCTAATTCAGGAGAAATATATTTTTTTCCTTCTAAAATTTTTTTAACGGCATTGCACATCTCTGCCGGCGCTGCATCTTTAGTGAGGTATCCTGCTGCTCCCATTTTGAACGCACGTATCGCAAACTGTTTTTCGGGATGCATACTGAGTATTAAAACCGGTAAATTGGGAAATTGATCATTAAGTGTGACAAGCACATCCAGACCGCTAAGATTTGGCATTGATATATCAAGAACTATTAATCCGTATTCATTCTCACGGCATAGTTCCAATGCTTCCAGCCCATCAGAGGCTTCATCAACCTCTGAAATGTCCTTAACCGACATCAGGATTTGTTTGAGACCGGCACGAACGATGGCATGGTCATCTACAATAAGTGTTTTCATATTTTCCCGGAATGATTTATATACCAAAATCTACTAATCTATCATCGTCTCATTTACTTGTAAAATTAATGAATTTACCCTAAAAAGATAATATTTTTGAAATGTCCTACCTGCCTGGCGCTTATCTTTAGGTATATAATTGATCCCCCCTTAATACAGGGTGTTAGCGCTACATTAACCATCTTTACAATATTTAACCGGCAGGGTAACTTTAATAATTGTACCTTTTCTTGTTGTGCTCGATAGTTCCAATTTTGCGTTTATGATACGGGCACGCTCCTGTATTCCCAAAAGACCCAATGATTTTGAGTAATCCAGTTGCTTTTCATCAAAACCGATCCCGTTATCATGAATAGTCAGGCGTAATGATTTCGAATTCATAGTCAGATTTATTAAAACATTCTTTGCCTGGGAATGACGCATCACATTTGTAAGTGCCTCCTGCAATATACGGTACAATTCAACGGCAACAGTTTCTTTCAAATCTATTTCATCTGGTTTAATATTTACCCGACATTTAACACCAGATCTGATTTGAAAATCATCGGCATACCATTCTATGGCAGCCGCTAATCCAAGGTGGTCAAGGATACCGGGCCGCAGATCAGTTGATATTTGTTTTACAATCTGGATCATTAAATTGGTGCGTTTAAGTATATGTTTAAGATTATTGTTAATCTGCATTTTATTATCAATTAACTGCTCTTTGAGATTGGTAATATCTATTTTCAGAGCGATTAAATCCTGTCCGAGGCCATCATGTACCTGACGTGAAATCCGTTTCCGCTCTTCTTCCAATTTTTGTTGCTGGTGTTGTGATAGTAACCGGAATTGTCTTTGAGATTTTTTTAATTCTTCTTCATATTTTTTACTCTCAGAAATGTCTCTTACGGCACCAAAAACTTTGCGTCTACCGCCGATGGAGAAAACCCCGGGAGATATCTCCACCGGGAAAATAGTACCGTCTTTCTTCTTATGGTAACCCTCAGTTTTCCGAATAGGCTCCGCATCACTTTTGAGCATTTTAGTAATCATTGCAAGTGTTTCCTCAGGTTCCGCAGAAATGTCCTCCACTTTTATCGCCAGGAATTCCTTGCGGGTGTAGCCATAGAGTTTTAAAGTTGCAGAGTTGGCATCCTCGAACTTGTGTGTTATTGCATCGAGAATTATTATGGCGTCGGACTCATTCTCGAAGAGTGCCCGGTAGCGTTGCTCGCTTTCCCGCAGCGCTTCCCCGGCATGCTTGCGCTCGGTGTTGTCGGTACAATAAGCTATAAACTTATTGTCTGGTAATCGAACAGCTTCTAATATAACCGGAACTGTAGTTCTATTTTTCCGTAGCAGTTTAACTTCAATATTAATATATCCCTTTTCTTTCAACGTAAGAAAGGATTGTACACCTATTTCAGCATTTTCATCCGGGATTATTTCTGGTATACTCATCTTTAAAATTTCTTCACGTGTATAATCCAGCAATTCATGAGCAGTCCGGTTGCAATCGCGATAGTTTCCTTCTTCATCTGCAATAAAAATCCCTATAGGTGAATTTTCTATATAAGCATGAAATTTTTCTTCGCTGGCCTTTAGTTGATTTTCTGCCTGTTTGCGCTCGGTGATGTCAATGAGATTAACAAAATCTGCATTTTCCCCTTCAAAGGTTATTGTCTTTGAATATTGATCAACCCATTTAACCTTACCAGATTTTGTTATCAGGCGATATGAATAATGAGTTACTACATCTTTCTCTCCTGCTTGTTTTTTGCTGGCTTGTTCCATTACAAATTTCAAATCGTTTGAATGGATTAGCTTTCCAAACCCATTCTTCTCCCAGTTTAAAACTTCATCAACTGGATACTCTGTAATATTAGAAGTAGCTTGATTCACATATTTAACAAAACCATCCTGGATAATGACCAATCCCAATATGTTCTGCTCAGTGAGCAAGCGGAATTTTTCTTCACTTTCGCATAAAGCCGCTTCCGTCTGGTTGCGCTTTGTAATTTCCAGTTGTAGTTTAGTATTAATTTCAATTAGTTCTTTTGTTCTTTCCAGAACAAGTTCTTCTATATTTAGTTTATCAGCACGCAGTTCATCTTCTGCTGTTTTTAAGCGAAGCATAACTTTTGTCTGCGCAACTAATTCTGATTCATTAATCGGCATGTGTAAAAATGCTTCAGCACTAAGTTCTAATCCTTTAATTCTATTTTCTAACTCTGTTTTCAATTCGGTAATTAGAATTATTGGAATATGTTTTGTTTTTTGATTTTTTATCAATCTTTGACATACTTCAAAACCATCTATTTCAGGCATTACAATATCAAGAATAATCACATCAGGCTTTTCTTTCCTTGCCTTTACAATTCCATCTTCTCCCGAAAGAGCACGGATTACTTTACAATCAGGAATCATGATCTCAAGAATGTCTTCAATTGTTTTCAAAGTATCATACTGATTATCAATTACTAAAACTTTAGGCATCTCAATACCCCTCGTGTTTCCCTTTTTATTGCTTATAAAACATTATACCTGGATTTTTTGCTAGTCCGGCAAAACATTTTTTAATTAATTACAAGGAATATTGATAATATCTATGTAAAATTACCGAATATCAAGAAAATTCTGACCATATTAAGAATGATATAGGAATAGATGTTTGTCATTATGACAAAAATGTGCTACTGTTTAATAGGGAGTTATGAGGATATCAATAAATTGATATTGCGGATAAATTTGCTTATTTGCAGATATAAATTTGAGAATATTTCAGAAACAATTTTCTATTTCATCAAAAACCCGTTGAGTCTACCAGAAGTTTAACAATTTCAATGACACCATCCGACGTGCTGTACACCACCGCATCACCGCTTGAGGACCAATAAGGATACTTTTCATACACCGATTCGGTCTTGGTAATATTTACGGATTTTTGGGTCCGAAAGTCATAAATATACAAATCCGATCCTGTCACCCGCCGGCCATTACCATCCTCTAACATATAGACGATTAAATCATTGGTCGGCGACCATCTCGCCGCCTGCATTTCCCCTAACAGGTGAGATGTCCCTTGTTCCGGAATTAACAAATATAAACCAACACCTGTCGCATAAATCAGGAAACGATCTTTATTTGGGGACCATTCCGGCCAGATTAACGGATGATCGCCAAATCCCGGGAATTTTATTTCCTTCTCATTTTGAAAGATGGATATATTAAAATGATCCAATCGATAAAATGTACTGCCAGGTTCTAATGACTCGATTTCCTCCCTTGAACTAATACGTAACATCCTCAACTGATAGCCGGAAAAAAACACCAATATATCATCGGAGATCAGCTGAGGCGGAGAAATATTGCGCCCGGGTTCAGGCAATAGGGGACTTATTTCACTACTAAAAATATCCTGTTCAAAAATATTAAATTCCCGTTTTTGATCATCTTTTTCTACCTCTCCCCGGAAATAAATTTTAGTACCATCCGGCGAAATCTGATATTTATATCCCCCTCCGGGCAACGTATTCAGGGAAACTAAATTATTTTCATACAGATCATAATACCAAAGACCATAAAAATTATCCGACGTCATATAGATTAAACTGTCATCCGGTGAAAATTGAGGATAGTAAAAACGACCATTCTCCGGGTTTGTAATCCTACGCTTCTCCAGCACCTGGACCACCGGTTTCTCATCTGATGTTCCGCTTTTTTCACCACGCCTGATCGTTTTTTCACCTTTATCACAAGATACCAGAAAGACAACCGCATGGATAAGCACAACACCTAAAATAATCGCCTGGATTAATTTCACTTTTAACAAATTTAATTCTCTCTGCTTTTTAACGATAGCATATATATTAGCCTGGTCTATTCATACCGCAGCCTTCGGCTGCAAACAAATCAAAGACAAAAGACAAAAGACAAAATAATTTATTAACCTGATACTCACCCCCGACCATTATACAATCTTTCATCTGCTTTGTAAAGAAAAATTAATTTAAGCATATTTAAAAAATAAAAATGTGATATAGATTAAATATTTTTAAAAAAATACCCATTATCCAGGATTTTTTTATATCGAACATCAAAATCGGGTACGGTCTGACTAATATTCGAAATAAAAATGGTCTTTTTCGAGTATATTTTAGTAATTGTACAATAGTTTTGTTTTAAACGCAGAGGATCACGCCAGTGGGCGGATCCGCCTGCCGGCGGACGCTGAGTT
>CAZBBC010000120.1:0-1806 GCA_964489835.1 uncultured Calditrichota bacterium | reverse complement strand
GCAGAGAAAGATAATACTAAATAAATAATACAAAACACAAAAAGAGAAACAATAACTTTATAGGATTTAGAAAAATATTTTGCATCTTTTATTTTGTATTTTTTATTAGCGCTCTTTGCGGTCTTTGCGTTATATTCTATCATCCCGTGTCTAATTTTCTATCCATGGAAAATCCCAGAAGCATCGGGATTAGTCCCTGTTTTTAAGGGGAAACTTATTTAACGTCATATGCTAAATCTAAAATTCATGAATAGATCAGCCTTCTCAAATAATAATGAAAATATATTATAACAGGAGTAACACAGATGAAACGGGCCAGTGCTCGAAAGTCTTTTAAACGGGATAAAAATTATGTAATTTAATTTTTTAAATTGATGGATTGACGCTATGAAAAATAAAATAGGGAAAAATTTACGACCGAGCTGGGATGAATATTTTATCAGCCTCGTCGATGAGATCGCCCAAAGAGCCACCTGTGACCGCGGTAAAAGCGGATGCGTGATCGTCAAAGATAAGCGGATTTTATGTACCGGATATGTGGGTTCACCCCCAGGATTTCCACACTGTATCGACGCCGGACATTTACTAAAAAAAATTATCGATGATGATGGTACCGAACGCCAACATTGTGTGCGCACCATTCACGCAGAACAGAATGCCATCTGCCAGGCCGCCCGGTATGGTATCCCTTTAGAAGGGACTACACTCTACTGCTCTATGGAACCATGCCGTGTCTGTACAATGCTTATTATCAGTGTAGGTGTTCAAAAAGTAGTTACTAAAAAGAAATACCATGCCGCGGGGGAAAGCAGAGAATTATTAAAAAAAGCAGGTATTCCCCTGATTGTTCTGGAAGATGAAACTGAACATTATGAAAACCAATAAAAATATCGGAATAATTTCCGGGAATATATATCACCGGATCTGTAGTTATTAGCAGATTAAATGTGTCGGAATATTACTCATATCAATCGGATACTTGATATTTCATTCAATCACCCCTAAGAACATGAAACCACGAGTCTTAACCAACAAATTAACACACTAAAATAGGTAGTGCCAAAAGTTGCAAGATAATATGAAAAAATATATTTAAAATATTCTGTGGGAAAACCAAAACATAATTAAGTAATTATTTCTTTGAGACTTAGTCTTGGTGGCCTAAATTAATGAATTAACCAGATTAAATATTTTTGATACTATCCCAAAATAAAAAAGGAACAATAAATGAAAATAAAAACCGCCTACCTGCCGGTGATCATCATAGCAGCAGCCTTCATCATTATGCTCGCTCTTTTTTCACTACGCAGTGATCCTCCGAAAACCGTTGCTGTCCCCCAGGCAAAAATAGTCGAAATCGAAGTTGCTCGGCTGCGGAATATACCGGCGGAAATCAATGGTCTTGGCAGACTTACTTCTGCGCAGCCCCTGGTCTTGTTTAGCGAAGTATCCGGAACGGTTATGCAGGGTAATCCCTTATCGTTGCCCGTTACCAGACACGTATTACCAGGCTCGAACTACAACAACTGATGGGTCAATGGGAAATACCGGAATGAAAAATATAAAGTATTGCTTTTACTTTTCATTCCGCACACTTATATTCCCACATATCCGGAATTGAAATCCTTTGACAACTTCCTTATCAACATTTAAAATATATACCGCAGCCCCAGGCTGCAAACAAATGGTACTTCCTAATCTGTCATCCTGTAAGGATCTTCCTTCTTGTTGGATCAAACCTGCACGATGGAAGATTCCTACGGAATGACAATAAAATCTTTGCTAATCGCCCCGACGATCCCTGCC
>CAZBBC010000119.1:4242-14321 GCA_964489835.1 uncultured Calditrichota bacterium | reverse complement strand
AAACCTTTACATTTTATCCCTTTTCAATTAACTTTAATAAATATAATTTGGATTAGAAATCCCAATTACCAATTACTAATTACCAGTTCCCAGTTCCTAATTCCAAGTAGGTGATTTTACCAATTAGCTATATTTATTCTTAAAGATTATGTACCAATACAAAAAACATTTTACGATCGAAGAAGCGCGTACTTATCTGGCACGATTAAAATATGATATCTCAGAAATTGTACGTTTGAAAGCGGGTCTTGATTCGATCGGTTTCAATATTTATACGAGAAAATATCGTCCCGGTTTTAATCCTGATACTTTCAATGAGTTTCCGGATGATTTTTTGCAAATGGTTGATATCATTCAGGCGCTTAGTGATGACGGAATTATCATCAAGGGCCTCGAGGAAGGTCTGACTGACTTCCCCGCGATCCGGAAAAATGGCGATGAAGTTTTTTTATGCTGGAAAGAGGGAGAAGAAGATATCAATTACTGGCATACACTGGACGGCGGATATCGCGGCCGGCGACCGCTCAAAGAGTTTTAAAAAAATAGATTATCAAGCCAGCAAGCCTATGAAAATCGGAAACTTAAATATAGCGCAGGGTATTTTCCTCGCCCCTATGGAAAATGTCAGTGATTATCCGTTCCGGATGGTCTGCAAAAAATTGGGGGCCGATGTTGTCTATTCTGAATTTATAAGTTCGGAAGCTCTGGTACGCGATGCGGTCAAGGCTTTTGCCAAAATGACGATTCGTCCCTTTGAACACCCGATAGGCATTCAAATCTATGGCAACCGGGTGGAAGCCATGGTCAGGGCGGCACAATTGGCTGAAGAAAAATTGCCTGATTTTATTGATATCAACTTTGGCTGCCCGGTGAAGAAAATCGCCCTCAAAGGGGCTGGTGCCGGACTGCTTCGCGATATTCCCCTGATGATTAAAATATGTGAAGAAGTGGTCAGAAACACCTCCCTTCCGGTTACCGCTAAAACACGATTGGGCTGGGACGCCGAGTCGATTGTTATTGCTGAGACCGGACAACAGATGGAAGACGTGGGCATTGAAGCACTGACAATTCATGCCCGGACACGGAGTCAGGGATTTAAAGGGGAGGCCGACTGGTCCTGGATCCGGAAAGTCAAAGAAATGGTTAATATACCGGTGATTGGAAACGGTGATGTGACCCAACCTGAACAGGTGAAGGAGATGTTCGATACAACCGGCTGTGACGCGGTGATGATCGGTCGCGGGGCAATCCATAATCCATGGATATTCCGTCAGGCAAGATCTTTTCTGCAAAGCGGATCCACAGGGCCCGATGCTGATCTTGGGGAGCGGATCCGGATCTTAAAAGAACATATGCAATACAACGTGGAATATAAGGGCGAGTATAAGGGCGTCATTGAAATGCGCAAGCATCTTTCCGGTTACCTGAAGGGTTTGCCAAATATTGCCAAATACCGGGCCGAGTTGATGAAATATACGTCTTTGGATGATATTTTTGAAAAACTGGACGAAATTTACGATCATTATTTAAAGATACCAGATTCTATCTCAGGTCTGGAAATGTGAAACGTCAAACGTAGGGGCACATCGTGATGCACCCGCGTGATAAAACAAGGCACAAAACCTGTAGAGGCGCATCGCGATGCGCCCTTGCGTGGGGGTAATCCACAATCATTTTTATTATGGATGTTCAGTCGATTATATAATTATCAATTACCCACATCCGCCAGTTTAAAATACCTCAGATTAGTCGTTGTAGCCACAATTAGAATACCAATCTTTTGCCGTATAATCGTAGGACATTTCATAGATATTATAAATACGATTACCGGTATAGGGTATATACGTTTTTAATATTTTTAATTCATGGTCACACTGAAAAAGTAAGTCTGCCTCGTTATCCGATAGCCATATATAGGGAGGGTTAATACAAAAGGAAGTAATATAAATATCCGGGCGAGAAGGAGTTAATTCTTTTTCTAAGGTAAAACTTATTTCGTCGTGAACGTATATTCTATCAAATGAGGAAATATATATTTTTCCTTCTGCATAATAAATATCATTGGCATTATAAAAAAGTGAATACTCTTTTTCCTTTTGTAAATAAGTCGAACTTAACCGGATCTTATATAAGATCTCCTTTGTTCTGGCCAACAAATAAAAATAATTAGGAGTTTTTCCGAAACAAATACTGGCATCCTTCGTTTTTGTTCCTGTGATTTTTGAATATTTTTGAATTTGAATCCACTGCTGTGCTACACTACCCCACGTATGACGATAAATTGAATCTGCAAAACTAATTAAATACGGTTCTTCTGGATGGAATGAAAATTTCGCATTTATATGATCTCTAAATTCTGAATAACTGGCATATAATTTCGAGCCGGGAATATAGTAAACATCCGGCAGATGGAATGTTATTGTACTGTCATGATAATTTTGAAAGTATCTTTTCTCTAAAACTATATATCCATTTCGATAAAATTCCATTTTGTGATTCCCCACATACAAAGTATCAAATGAAAACCTGCCCTGGGCATTAGTAATGGTTGTTTTGGAATAAGATATTGAGGTTTCAACCAATAGATCAGATTTAATTTTTACCTTGATAGAATCAAGAGATTCATTTAGATCGATGTCTTTGACAATGCCATTCAATTGATAATGAGCCGGCTCCGGTGCCGTAATTTCATGACTTTGTTTTTCCCAGCAGGCGTTGATCAGAAAAGACAGGAATAGAATTTTCACAATGGTGCGTAACATTAGAATCTTTTTGGTTTAAATTTCCTTAATATACGAAAGGGGTAGATGGTTTGGAAAATATTTAAAATAATAATATCTTTTAAGAAAACTAGCCTGATAATTTCATAAACCACGGAATGACACGGATTAACACGGAGACAGTACTCTCTAAATTTGAATTAATTCTTAATAATTATTTTTAATAAAATCACTTTTTCTTAACATTTTATTTACCCGACCGGATTACTTAAATAAGTATTCTCTGACGGGCTTGTTTGAAATTATTGTATGATGTAGAGTTTTTATATTTTATATTTTTTATTTTGTATTTTTTATTCATAACTGAGTTAATTCGCATATATAATGAGGTGCCTATAAATGAAGACAATTCGCTGGGGTATCATCGGTTGCGGTGATGTCACCGAAATTAAGAGCGGACCGGGATTCCAGAATGCACAAAATTCAGCGCTGGTTGCGGTGATGCGCCGGACCCCGGAAAAAGCGAAAGATTATGCCCGGCGGCATCAGGTGCCCCGCTGGTATGATAACGCTGATCAATTGATCAATGATCCGGATGTCGATGCCGTCTATATTGCCACCCCGCCCGGCTCACACCGGGACTATACCCTTCAGGTGGCCATCGCCGGGAAACCGGTCTATGTTGAAAAACCAATGGCCCGCAGTTATGAGGAATGCCGGCAAATGATCGCTGCTTGCCGGGAACATGATGTTCCCCTTTTTGTCGCCTATTACCGGCGCAGCCTGCCAAAATTTCTGAAGGTCAAAGAGCTGCTGGATTCCGGCATTATCGGAAAAATCCGTGCTGTACAGGTAAAACTATTCCAGCCGCCTGCATCGGCTGATCCGGATCCGGATGCTCTTCCCTGGCGGGTGATTCCTGAAATATCCGGCGGGGGCTATTTTTTTGATCTGGCGTCTCATATCCTCGATATTCTTGACTTTTATTTCGGCCCTATCGCCTCGGCAGAGGGTATTGTTGCCAATCAGATGGAACAATATCCCGCCGAAGATGTGGTTTCCGCCAGTTTTATATTTGGGAACGGTATCGTCGGCAACGGTGTATGGTGTTTCTCCACCGACAGAAACGAGGATTTAATCGAGATTTTTGGGGAAAAAGGTAAAATAACCTTTTCCGGTTTCACAACAACGCCGGTAAAATTGTATACGGCAAATCATGAAAAATCCTGGACGATCGATAATCCGAAGCATATTCAACAACCCCATATTCAATCCATTGTTGATGAGCTTTTGGGCAAAGGCATCTGCCCCAGTCACGGAGAAAATGCCGCCCGCACTTCTCGGGTCATGGACCGGATAACCGAAAACTGGCGAAAATCAAAGGGTATTAAATTCTTGTAAACCTTCGTTTGCTACATACAAAAATATCTTTTATCTTTTAACCTTTAAAATAAATTGTTTTCTTGGCAAATATTATATTTAAATGAGAAAATATTTTTCTCGCAGAGTTACAGAGAAATAATTTTAAATATATTTATAAATTCGTGATAATTCGTGGACAGGTTTCTTTATTTGCAGCGAATGGCTGTGGTAAGAATTTAAATGGAGAAAATTAGGGAATGGCGCGGAATTTGATTGAAAAGATCGCCCACAGATATGCCGTGGACCTGCCGGCCGGTCAGCAGGTTAAGAGTGGTGATTACATTTATATCCGCCCTGCCTATGTCATGACCCATGATAATACCGGGGCCGTTATTCCAAAATTTCACATGATCGGCGCTACCCGGCTGGCAGATCCTTCCCAGGTGGTGCATACTCTGGATCATAATATCCAGGATACCAGCGAGAAAAATTTAGAGAAATACCGGCAAATAGAATCATTCTCCAGGGAAATGAGCGCAGATTTTTACCCGGCCGGTCGCGGTATCGGTCATCAGATTATGTGTGAAGAAGGTTATGCATGGCCAGGAACAATGGTTGTTGCTTCCGACAGCCACTCTAATATGTATGGCGGGCTTGGTTGCCTGGGCACCCCAATCGTCAGGACTGATGCCGCCGCCATCTGGGCAACCGGCCGTACCTGGTGGCAGGTACCACCGGTAGCAAAAGTTGAATTAAATGGCAGACTAAAAGTAGGAGTGACCGGGAAAGATGTCATCATCACGCTTTGCGGTTATTTCAATCAGGATGAAGTGTTAAACCATGCTATTGAATTCAGCGGCGGTGGAATACAACATTTAACCATTGAGGAGCGTCTGACCATTGCCAATATGACGACCGAATGGGGGGCTCTGGCCGGTGTCTTCCCCGGTGATGATATCACCCTTCGATGGCTGCAAAAGCGCATCGACTATGTGAATCGACACGTACCCGCTGGCATTCATCCGGATAGACGCAGCAAAGGTGAGCATCCCCGATTAAATGAATCCCGATTGATTGAATGGGAACAAAATGATGACGCGGCTGATCCCGGTTCCTTTTATGCGAAAGAATTAAGTTTGGATCTTTCTTCAGTACAACCGCATATATCAGGGCCAAACTCGGTAAAGATGATGACGTCTTTAGCAGAGATCAAAAGTAAAAATATAAAAATTCATAAAGCCTATCTGGTCTCTTGCGTAAACAGTCGCCTCGAAGATATTGCCAGTGCCGCCGATATGATTAGGGGTAAAAAAGTTGCCGATGGTGTGGAATTTTATATTGCTGCGGCTTCAAACGAGATCCAGGCCGAAAGCGAAATCCGCGGATACTGGCAAACGCTTTTGGAGGCCGGGGCGATTCCTCTTCCTCCCGGTTGTGGACCGTGTATTGGCCTGGGGGCTGGTTTATTGAAAGACGGTGAAATCGGTATTTCCGCCACCAACCGCAATTTTAAGGGTCGCATGGGATCCCGGGACGCAGATGCTTATCTGGCCTCACCCGCGGTGGTCGCTGCTTCGGCCGTGGCCGGTAAAATTGACTATCCCGGAGAATGGTTAGCATCAAAACCATCGGGTTTAATTATTGTGCATAAAAAATCAGGGAACAAGAGATCACAAACGGAAATTATTCCCGGATTTCCGGAAGCAATCGATGGTGAATTATTATTTTGTTATCAGGATAATCTGAATACCGATGGTATTTACCCGGGTAAATATACGTATATGGACGATTTTTCTACCGCTCAACAAGCAGCTGTTATAATGGAAAATTATGATCCGGCATTTAAAGATATTGTTCATGATGGAGATATCCTGGTGGGTGGGTTCAATTTTGGTACCGGTAGTTCACGAGAGCAGGCTGCGACATCTCTTAAATATCGTCGCCTTCAATTGGTGATTGCCGGATCTTTCAGTGAAACCTATAAGCGCAATGCTATTAATAACGGATTTCTTGCTCTGGAATCACCCGATCTTGTACAAGACCTTAGGAAGCAATTCGGTATCGAAAAACTGACCATACGTACCGGGCAACAGGTGGAAATTGACTTCAGACAGTCAGTGATCAGGCTGGGAACCAGACATTATGATTTTAGCCCGATTGGAACAGCCGCCCAGGAACTAATCGTCGCGGAGGGATTGGAAAATTGGGTTAAAAATGTGCTATAGAAATATAATTTGTTCTATACTGTTCATTTCGGTAATTATAATCTTGCTGTGTAGCGTGAAGCGAAGAGCGAAAAGCGTATAGGGACATGTTCGACAGCACCTTATGATTGTAGGGAATAAGATTTAGAGTAGAAGGATAGAATAGTCTGGCAGAGATGAGAAACTGCCTTCCTGCTTTCGGCATTCTGCTTTCTTATCTCTCAATTCCTTATTACTAATTTAATATTCATTATCATCATAAAAATATTAAGGAGGATTAATGGACCACAATCAATCGAAAGGTACGCGTCTGCCGGAAAATGCGTACCGGAAGCTGGAACCGGGAGAAGAATATATACCCATTGTACCCAGTGGTAAAATCGTTCCTGAATTAACTCTGTATTCTCTGATCTGGGGACTTTTCTATGCGGTTTTATTTTCCATGGCGGCTGCTTATCTGGGTTTAAAAATCGGTCAGGTATTTGAGGCTGCTATTCCTATTGCTATTCTTGCTGTCGGTATGTCTGTATTGCTTAAAAGAAATCAGGCACTGCAGGAAAATGTAATTATCCAGTCCATTGGTTCTGCCTCAGGAGTTATTGTTGCAGGGGCTATTTTTACTATTCCCGGTATTTATATTCTCGGATTGGATGCGAGTTTCCTCCAAATTTTCCTGGCCTCTTTATTTGGTGGATTTCTTGGTATCTTATTTCTGATCCCTTTCCGAAAATATTTTGTAAGAGATATGCATGGGGAGTATCCCTTCCCGGAGGCCACCGCAACTACAGAAGTACTGGTGGCAGGAGAAACCGGCGGTCAGCAGGCAAAAATACTCGTTTCTGCGGCTGCTGTTGGTGGACTTTACGACTTTTTTGTTTCCGGTTTTGGTTTTTGGAAAGAGGTTGTTTCCACACAGGTATTTCACTGGGGTCAGATACTTTCTGATAAAGTAAAAATAGTATTTAAGATCAATATCGGTGCTGCCGTGATGGGTTTGGGCTATATCATCGGCCTGCGTTATGTCATGATTATCGCCGCCGGATCTTTTCTCGCCTGGTGGGTACTGATCCCGCTTGTATACTCTGTCGGGCAGTTTATATCCGAACCGATCCTGCAGTCAACAAAACTGATAGCCGATATGGCACCGCAGGAAATTTTCAGTGACTACGTAAGACACGTCGGGATCGGCGGTATTGCGGCTGCCGGAATCATTGGTATATTAAAATCTTCGTCGATCATTACCGGTGCGATCAAACTGGCGATAGGAGAAATTATAGGATCCAAAACAGGTGCAAAAACCGCATCGGTTGAACGTACCCAGTTAGATATACAAATGAAATGGATTACGATCCTCTTATTCACCACCTTTGCCGCAACCTTTCTATTTTTCTATTTCAGTGTGGTAGAAATGAATCTGACCCATGCCATCGTTGGCATCGTGATCGTAATCGTCATCGCTTTTCTGTTTACAACTGTAGCGGCACGAGCAATTGCTATTGTCGGTGTTAATCCGGTTTCCGGCATGACTTTGATGACCCTGATCATTTCCTCGGTTATACTTTTAAAAGTGGGTTTATCGGGATATAAAGGAATGTTGGCAGCCTTGATTATCGGAGGTGTTGTTTGTACAGCACTTTCCATGGCCGGTGCTTTTGTTACCGATTTAAAGATCGGCTACTGGCTGGGGACGACACCCCGTACACAGGAACGATGGAAATTTCTGGGGACATTATTTGCATCCGCCTCCGTTGGGATTATTATTCTTGTCTTATATCAAACCTATGGTTTTGGTCCCGGAGGTTTGGAAGCACCGCAGGCCTCGGCAATGGCCGCCGTCCTTGAACCACTGATGTCGAATCAACCGGCACCATGGCTTGCTTATTTAGCAGGTATTTTTCTGGCCATTATACTGGAGCTGATTAAAGTCCCGCCTCTTCCTTTTGCCCTGGGAATGTATCTTCCGATTTATCTGAATACACCATTACTGGTTGGCGGTATTATATCTCACCTGGTATCTAAAAGCACCAAAGACGAAGTTCTGGCAGGTAAAAGAAAAGAACGGGGAACGCTTATTGCTTCCGGATTTATTGCCGGGGGCGCCATTATGGGTGTCGTTTCTGCATTTATTGTATTTTTTGGCAAACAACTATTCACGGAAGACTGGACATTAATGAAAGCAATTGGAACTGAGCACTGGGTGGAATCGTCATCTTCCGAAATTCTTGGATTTGTCATGTTTATCCTTCTATGTATTTATATGTACTGGGATTCATTACGGGTGAAGGATTAAGGCGTGAAATGCGAAAAGCGAAGAGCGTGTAGGGGCAACATTGCAGTGCGCCTAAACGTGGAGCGTGGGGCGAAAAGCGTAGAGCGTGTATGGGTGGGTACAGGAAAATCCGCCTGCAGGCCACAGGTGTCAACTTAAGAGAATTTTTATGTACTTTTAAAAAATTTAACACAAAGATCACAAAGAAAGTCAACATTTATTTAACCACGAAGCGCACGAAGCCCACGAAGATAATAAAAATATTTAAAAACGTCGTATACTCTGTGTTTTCTCCGTGTGCTCTGTGGTTATTTTTCACACTATCTTTTAATTATAAAGGAGCAATTATGGTTTATTGTCCACATTGTTCTGAACGATTGCCAAAACCGGTAACAGTTTGTCCCTATTGTAAACGAGCCGTTGATTTGCACTTAATTTCTTCCTTGTATGAACCGACGGAGTCGAGTAAAGTGAATAAAAAAATTAGACGGAAAATATGGTTTAGAGAGAAGTTACTGATCATATTACCAATTCTTTCATTGGTGATCGGCTTTATCGGTGGCCTAATTTCTATGTATATTTTCTCCCAGGCACAATTTGCCTCATCCCGGAATGAATATGAAGACCAGATTTCAGCATTGCAGAGGACAATCAGTGAAGGGGAAAAAAAAGTGGCCAATTCACAGAGCGAACTGAAGAATGCCATTGCTGAAAAAGATCAAATTATTTCATCTCTCACCGAGCAAAACCAGATTTACAGCCGGATGGTCGCTTTTACCAATCGCCTGGCAAAAGCAAGTACGATAACCCCAACTTCTCCGCAGGATATCGATTATTTTCAACGAAATATCAGATATTTGCAATCGCTTTTCAATCAAGAGCAGGAAAAATTGAAAGAAACATCCTACACTTCACCGGAAGCATTTAATCTGATACCAATCCCTCAGTTTCTTGAGTAGATGAGAATTATTTACCCGTCTGAAAAGTTTATGGTTGAGTAAATGTTTTAATTCCTCCTTAGAAGAGGCTGTTGCAGTATCACCTTATTTGTATAGCTTTTAATGTTTGAAAGCTCTACCTCCCCCTTGGAAAAGGGGGATTGAGGGGGATATGAAATTGACCTATGTTATGTATAAACAACCCCCTAACCCCCTTTTTTAAGGGGAGACTCAACCAGTACCAATTGGTAAATCTAAAATTCTTTGATTTCTCAGGTTAATAATAAATCCAGCTATCATGTATAAAAACTATCGGCGAAAAATTTATTCTGTCTGAGCGCAACGAGTTTAAAAATTTCAGCGAAACGAGCATCAGAATTTCATTCAAACTTGTCGATTCGGGCTTTAGTTGTCTCTCATATACCATTTCTTCCTTGGAACCGATAAAATAATTACTCAAAAAGACCAATAAGGTGATAAAAACCATAATTAATACCACCGATATTCCTATCACCGGTCCAATCTTAACGTCCTCTTTTTCATAACGGATGGTGTTTTTCTCTTTTGCTTTAACCATATGATTCCT
>CAZBBC010000119.1:0-4142 GCA_964489835.1 uncultured Calditrichota bacterium | reverse complement strand
CCTTATACCCTACCCCCTAGTTTTTCATACGTTTCGATATTTCAAGCCGGGGATCATTTACGGGTACGAGCGCCTGGGAAAAGAATTTATTCAAAAAGTACCAAATAAATAATCCACCGATACCGATTATGGCTGTCAGATCCATCCAGGAAATATGCATACCATGGTGATGCAAATTCGGTAATACCAGCCAGTATATATCTATCCAATGCATGATGATTATCCAAATCGCGATAATTTTTAATGCGTTTAGGTTCCGCTTAACAGCCCTGGGCATTAAAATTAAAAATGGAATAAGAAAATGACCAAACACAAGGATCAGAGTTATAATTTTCCATGATCCCTCCCAACGATGCAAATACCAGATCGTTTCTTCCGGAATATTGGCATACCAGATCAGAAAATATTGGGAGAATCCGATGTAACCCCAAAATATAATGAAGGCAAATAAAAATTTTCCCAGATCGTGATAGTGTTCGATGGTGATCACTTCCTTCAGGATCCCTTTCTTCCGCAACAAACTGCCGAATATGACCAGGAAGGTTAATATCGCCAGGAGGCTGCCGCTAAAAATATACACACCAAATATTGTGGAATACCAATGGGCATCGAGAGACATTAACCAGTCAAAGGAGGCGAAAGTTATGGAGAGTGCAAACAGTATCATTCCCGGCGCACTGATTTTCTTCATCTTTATGGTCTGATTTTTGTGGTAACCATTATCCTGTGCCAGAGAAGTCTTATACAAACTCCGCGCCAGGAGAAACCAGATGGTTAAGTAAATAACCGTCCGGATAGTAAAAAAAAAGGTATTGAGATAAGCCGCTTTTTTCAACAACAATGGATCGGCAGCAACCGCTTCTTCGTGACTCCAATGGTACAGATCATGCATACCAAGGAGTATCGGAATGAATAAAACAGCCATCAGCGGTATAGTCATCATTACTGTCTCAAGAATCCTGCGGAAAACAATACTCCAGTCAGCACCGGTTAAATGATGCAAAAATGCGAAAAAAAGTGCTCCCCAAATAAAAGTTATCCAGAAAATATAGGCAGAAAGATAAGAGAAGAAAAATTGGGAGTGATCGATAAAATATCCGGCAGCTGTAGTGATGATACCGCATAGACCGGCAATCAGTACTGGTTTTTTTAAATATTCAGTCCCGGTTATATAAAAATTTTTATTTTTTGATTCCATAGGTAAGTCTTTATTTCAAGGTTTTCTGACATCATCCGGTATATCGTTTCTTGTCGCATTTTGACTTCGCTGTAATGCGCGGAAATAGGCGACAATCGCCCAACGGTCGGCAACCGGTATCTGATATTTATAAGACGGCATATTGCGAATACCATTGGTGATAACATCAAATATATAACCATCCGCTGAATCACGCAATCTGTCAATATGAAAAGACGGTGGTGGAAGGAATCCTTTTTTTACGACAATTCCCTGACCATAACCACTTCGTCCGTGACAGGGTGAACAATAGATATCATACCGTTCCTGCCCTTTTTTTAAAAGCGAAGCAGTAAAAGCGAGCGGTGCTTTTTTGACAAATTTTCCATCCGCATATTTTCCCTGAAAATAAGACACAGGCTCCTGAAGGTCCCCGCGTGCAACAGTGCCGTCAACCGGCATCCGTACAGAAGATTTATCAAGGAAAAATTGACTTTCTTCCATGGCCTCATATTTTGGTTGGTCATCCATGTTTGGATTAAGGTGAATAGGGGGATTCTCCGATGGCCTTTCCTGTGAGCAACAGGAAAAAATCATCACAAACAGCGATAACAAAAATATGATAAATAAACGTTTCATCTTGACTATATCACCTCCAGATTTTTACCGCCGATACGCTGTAAAAATGATTTAGTCTTAGCTGTATCGAATTGTGGATCATTTGATGTTACCGTCATTATAAATCCATCATCAGTTATTTTTGCAATTTTTTCAGAATCAAAGATCTTGTGATACAACATCGGAAGTTTGTTTAATGCCATCATGCCCAATAAAGCAGCAAAAGCAGAACTCAGGACCATGATAGCGAAGGCTACCGGGCCATAGGCTTGATAACTGAAAAACGGTTTTCCTGATATAACCAAAGGATAATCAACCGTACTCGTCCACCATTCCAGTGTAAAACCACTGAGAAGGGCAACAAAAGCGACCCCTCCGACAATCCATCCCAGGGGTGATCGTTTCATACCCATGGCCTGATCCATACCGTGGATGGGAAAGGGTGAATGACAATCAAATTTTTCGTAGCCGGCATTCCGCATTTTTTCGGCGGCTTCCAGTAATTGTGCCGGATTTTCAAATTCGGCCAAAATCATTTCCTGTTTATCAGGATTATTTTTCATGACTGACCTCCCAGAACCACGCCCCTCTTTTTAACGTTACCTTTTTTTCCATTCCCATGATAATAATGAGGATCTGCCTGAGGTAATACCCCTTTTACTTCTGAGATCGCGATCATGGGTAAAAAACGCAGAAATATCAGAAAAAAAGTGAAAAATAAACCAAAAGAACCGATAAAAATACCGATATCAACAAATGTCGGTGAATAATAATCCCAGCTAGAGGGTAGAAAATCTGCTGACAATGATGAGACAACGATAACAAATCGTTCAAACCACATACCCACATTTATCAATAAAGCGGCAACAAACATTACCGGGATACTGGTTCGTAATTTTTTGAACCAAAATAGCTGCGGGACAAGAACATTACAGGTGATCATTGTCCAGTAAGCCCAGGCATAGGGA
Organism: uncultured Calditrichota bacterium; assembly: GCA_964489835.1. Classification (GTDB taxonomy): domain Bacteria; phylum Calditrichota; class Calditrichia; order JAJRVZ01; family JAJRVZ01; genus CAZBBC01. The sequence continues at coordinate 1,379 of CAZBBC010000119.1, read as the reverse complement.
CCAAAGGCCCGGTTGATAAAAGCGAATCCTTCATATTCATTACCGCCATACCAGGCGATAAAAAATTCACATCCATAAGAATATCCAACCATCATGCCGGTCACCAGCATGATCTTATTCATTTTTTCCAAATGATTTATCGTAATAAAATTCTCCAGGCCATAGATCTTCCGGGCAATGATCGCCAGCGTATTTACCATCGCAAATCCGGAAAAAATAGCACCGGCAACAAAATAAGGCGGAAAAATTGTCGAATGCCAGCCGGGAATGATACTGGTGGCAAAGTCAGTACTTACAACGCTGTGCACGGAAAGAACCAGCGGCGTGGAAAGCCCGGCCAGAAGCAGGTAAGCCAATTCGTAATTTTGCCATTGACGGTTCCCTCCGCGCCATCCCAGAGAGAAGATACCAAGGGTGATCTTTCGCACCCTGGATTTTGCCCGGTCACGCATCGCTGCTAAATCCGGAATGAGACCGGTGTACCAAAACAGAAGTGAAACAGTAAAATACGTCCCGACAGCAAAAATATCCCATAGTAAGGGACTCCTGAAATTTGGCCACATGGCCATTTGATTCGGTACAGGTACCATCCAATAAGCCACCCATATACGACCGACATGTATGCCTGGAAAAACAAGTGCGCAAATAACGGCAAATAAAGTCATCGCTTCTGCAAATCGGTTGATCGAAGTACGCCACTTTTGACGAAAGAGAAAGAGGATGGCAGAAATTAATGTACCGGCATGTCCGATACCGACCCAAAAGACAAAATTAACAATCGCCCATCCCCAACCTACCGGTATATTTAATCCCCAGACACCGATGCCATCCCAAACCAACCAACCGATCAATACAATCATCATCAAAAGCAGCGAACTGGAAATACTAATCGCAATCCACCACATTTTAGGCGTTTTTCTCTCAGCAATCTGACTGATTTTTTCAGTGACACTGGCAAACGTCGGATTACCGGCAATCAGTGGTTGTTCCACTTCCATAGGTATGTTTTTTAACGTATCGGTTGCTACACTCAAGGTACTTTTCTCTTACTTTATTAATTTATCAGTTCAATTTATAAATAATCTCGTTTAGCACCATAGTTATGGAGAATTCGCTTTTAAAAAATTATGAATTTAAATGTCATTTCGAAAGAGTCCCTGCTCTGTCAGGGACGACTGAGAAATCTATAATTTTTCCTTACTTTTTTAGATTTCTCCTTCGCTTCGCCTCAGTCGAAATGACCATATCTCTACAATTCAGCCGTAAAGATTTCATATTTATGGTAACTCACTAGTGTTCGTATTAAAAAATTATTCAATTAGTGATTAAAAAAACTCATCCCCAAACCTGCGTCTAAGCCGCATCTTCGACCTTCTCTT
>CAZBBC010000118.1:2940-14479 GCA_964489835.1 uncultured Calditrichota bacterium | reverse complement strand
AGGTTTGGGGATGAGTATGTAAATTATGGATTTTGGCTCCAACCTCACCCCCTGGCCCCCTCTCCTGAGAGGAGAGGGGGAAACATTTGGAAGAATATATCCTATTTTGCTCCCCTTCTCTTATTAAGAGAAGGGGTTGGGGGATGAGTTTTTTAATCCTTAATTGAATCATTTTTTAGAACGGATACTTAAGATTGATATTTATTAATTGGAAGCAGGTCTTTGAATTTATTGTGCTGCCCAACGAATACCGTTAAGTAGTAATCGGGGATAGACCGGATTCTGCCAGGCTTGAGAATCATGACCGAGAAGTAGATAAAAAACAGGACTGTTCTGATATCGCGTAATCCAGGCAAGTTCCGGATCACTCATCGGGTGATCGGTAGTTAATAAAACGCGTGCATCCTTTGAAGTGAAATAGTCTTTATAAGTTTCATCGTGTATCTGGAAGTCACTGATACCGCGGGTGATCGGGTGATTTTTGTCAGTCACTGTCACTTTAATATCCTGATCGTGGCTGTAAGAAGATTTAATCCGTTCTTTACCGTCGAGTATCTGTGATTCAAACAAATATATACCACCGATTATCTTCCGGTATTCATCCCAGTTCTTGTGGGCAGCGAGATTATGATGCAAGGCGACAATACCAATTCCTTCCCTGAGCAATGCGACAAATGCCTTGCGTTGTTTTTCACTGATTGAATCAACCATGTCATACATCACGATTACATCATATGATTTTTCCAGACCTGGTTTCAGCAGATCTGCTGAATCCGGTAGTTGTATGCTGGTATAACTAATCCCTGGTAAGCTATCAAACATCCCATAAAAAGGCTCCTGTTCAAAATTATGGCCCCCATAGGTTACAAGAATCCGAATATCCTTTCCCAAATTTTCCTCCCCTGGTGCACAACTTTTAAACGCGGTAAAACATAATATAAATACAAATAATACGCTAATCAGTCTGATCATGATCTTCCTCCGGGCACACTTAATCTCATAAAAAGGCTATAATGTCCATGGCTTGCGCATGGGGCGTGACATTCGCCTGGCGGCCTCTTCATCCCCTACGATCGTATTTTTATCCGGATCCCAGGTGATCGGACGATTAGTCCGAATACTGATATCGCATAGGTGAGATATTAGATCGGAAAGAATCGCCCCTTTCAGGTTGCTTAATGGTTCTTTTCTGTCAAGAACACTATCGATAAATTGTTCCCGGTGATTTTGACTGGTAATCAGTCGTATATTACCCGGATCCTTGGCTTTTTTATACAATGATTCAGGGTAGAGTTTCCAGCCGGAGCGGGAGACGGTTATCCAACCTTCAGTACCTACATAGACCGTACCGTGATAAAAGCCCATCTCTTCAATATGAGGCACGATTTTTTCTTTTCTGGCAGTTTGATCATCAACGAATCTCAGTTTGAGTCCGTTTGAATAGGTGCAGGTCATATCCCAGTGGGTGATTGTATCAAACAATCCTGTTTTCGGAATAGTACCACTGCCTTCGTATTTAACCGGTATGGTCAGGCCGGCATTGTCCGCCCACCATTGGAGCTGATCCAGAGGATGTGCCCCCCAGCCAGCGATAAATCCGATCGCATAATCATAGATGTGGAAAATACCGTTTCTTCCGGTCTGATTCAGACACCGGTCCTGACAGAATGGCGTTTCAGGGGCGGGACCAAGCCACATATCGTAATCAAATCCTTCAGGAACCGGTAGAACCGGAGTCGCTGATCCTCCGGATTCTCCTTGCGGACACCAGACGTATAGTTCCTTCACCTCGCCAATATGACCGTTGAGGACCATTTCGGTTCCCATACGCACATGTATCTGGGATCGGTTTTGGGTGCCATACTGAAAAATCCTGTTATATTTATTTGTAATTTCCCAGGCGGCTAGATCCTGTTCAATACTGATGCCCAGAGGTTTTTCCGTATACATGTCCTTGCCTGCCCGGGCAGCGGCCAGCGAAATAGGGACATGCCAGTGATCGGCAGTTGCAATATGGACGGCATCGACATCTTTCCGTGCCAGCAACTCTCGGAAATCATTATAGTCGGCGCAATTGTCAAACAACTTTTTCTTTTCCAGCCGGCGTTCCTTTACCGGATCACAAACGGCAACGACCTGGGATTTTGCATAATTCTTATAGTCGATTGAAATGCCTGATCGATTTCCACAGGAGATGACACCAACATTTACACGTTCACTGGGGGGTACGATCCCATTCCTACCTAAAACGTTTGCGGGGATGATTGTCGGGAAGCTAAGTGCCGCACCGGTCATGGCCGCTTTTTTTAGAAATCTACGTCGAGAAATACGGGTCATGTCTTACCTCCTACTGTAAGAAATTATTTTTTAATAAGTTCGTTTACTTTATTTGGATCTTTGCGCTGGGCGTCGTGTCGCATACCAGATCACCAAGGACAAACTGTATACCATCCAGTAGATGACGGAGAATAACCGGGTCCCAAAAAATATGATTTTCATGTCCAAAGGCGTTATAAAAAATCCGACCTTTTCCATAATCTTTGATCCAGCTCATCGCAAAATCGCCGTCTGTACGGTGAATGTTTTTGACTTTCATATTGGTTCTGCTGGTATCAATATCGGGCACGGCATGCCGTGCCCCTATTGTGCTGGGTGCACCACGCTTCATGCTCTCATACCTATAACAGAGGCGTATGGCAATACGCCTCCACATTATATCAGCTTCTTCAGGTGTTCGATACTCTTTTTCGCCTGTTCCACGGTACCGCATTCAACCGATATGACAATATCCCTGTTAATCTTTTGACAGATCGCAATTACTTTCTCCCACTCGATAACACCGTCGCCGCAGGCACAACCAACCGGTGTACCGGAAACCTTACCGCGATCACTTTTTGACTGCTGAATCGATATATCTTTGGCATGCAAGTGTACCAGACGGTCAGCGACATGCTCCAGCCAGGTTATCGGATCCTGTCCCGACAGATACGAATTTCCTGTATCAAAGTTGATTCCAATAACCGGGGAATCGACAAGTCCGTGGATGCGGTCCAAACCATCCGGCGTCTTACTGTATTGCTGATGTGGCTCTATCCCGATTATAATATTACGTTTTTCGGCCAGAAAAGACGCCTCACGCAGGGTGTAGCGCATCAGGACATGATCTTCTTCTTTGGTCGTCCATTTAGGCTTGGGTCCTTCGTCGGTATTGACAAGCGGCGCACCACATTCAGCAGCGTAGCGGATCGCCTGCTTTAGATATTCTACACTGATCTCAGGCTTGCATAACGGGGAATGAGAGGAAAAACCGGATAATTTTACTCCTGCCTTTTCACAGGCATCCTTCACACGATACGGATCATCCAGCATAGACACGCTATGAAAATAACCGGCCTCGCTGAGTAACTCCCGTCCCAAGTGGAGCATCGGTTCAACATACTCATAACCCAATTCCGCTGCTTTTTCTATGGCCCATTCAAAGGATTTATCCTCATGACGAACGAACTCCAGATTAATTCCCAGACCTATTTTTCCGGCTTTATTTGACTTTGATGAATTTGAATGAACTGATCCCGCGCCGGTGGAGGGAGACAGAAAATACGGTTGGATCATAACGCCTCCTTTTCTCAAGGTTTACATCGTTTTAACTTTACCCTTGATAAGATGATTCTCTGATGTGAATTACTTCCCAATATATGAATACGAGTAATATAAAAACCTAGGAGCCAATGGAATTAACAAAAATCAATCAATGACAAGAAAAAATAAGTATCTCCTGCATCTGTAATTGTCGTATTGAATTATTTTCAATATACAAAATAATCCTAATAATAGGTACGAAATTTAAACGGAGAGAACTGATTTACTAACCGGTCAATCCATAGCGCGGTAAACCGCAAGTGCCTAAAGTAAAAAGTGATCTAAAGTGCCTAAAATAACTTTGCGAAAATAACAAAGTTTTTGGCTACAATAGCGTACTGCAGCTGTTGGCTGCAGACGAAGAAAAAATTCTTACCCTCCCGTGTCGACCCGCCTCAGGCCGGGAGACGGGGTGGGTCATTAGTCAAATTCCATGATTGGTATTAGCTTCATCATAAAATTTTTGCTAATCGCCCAAGCGATCCCTGCCCCCGGCCGTGTAGAAAAGTGTGCGATCCCCTGAAGTTTCAGATAATACCGGAAGACGACATATTTTCTCTAGTGTAGTGCAAAGGGTATCAATATTTTCCAGGGGCACATCCGGTTCACATTCGGCATAGATCATCAATCCCCCCTCCGGCATATACAGTGCCTCAAAAACTTCTTCAATATGGTTCTCAATCTCCGAGGGAGTGGCATAGGGTAAAATCTGACGATCCAGATCCTGGTGCAGGGCAATCTTACCTTTGGCCATTTCCTTCAGTCCTTCCAGTCCATTGGAGCGGAACTGTGGATTTAATAGCCGGACACCGACTTCCACCAGATCGGGAATAATTTCAAGGATATGCCCATCTGTGTGTAAGCGAATGAGTATGTTTGCTTCGCGGCAGGGACTGAACAGCCTGTTGTATGAGGGTTTGATGAATTTGCGCCAGAGGACCGGACCCATTGGTAGGGCGTCCTGCAGACCCAGATCATCTGCAAAAAAAAATATCTCCGCACCCAAGGCAAGATATTTTGATATCACAACCCGGTTATATTCTTCAACCATTTTAAGGAGGGATTGTAACCGTGGATCATCAACTGCCATATCCATCATCAAATTTTCGAATCGTCTCAGATAGAACAGCCGCATATACATAAAACCGTGAGGCAGGCCATCTCCGATAGCAAAATCACCACCTTTTTTCGCGTCATCTAATTTCCGTTTGGCCAGATCCCAATCCCGCGGTCCGAATATATCATCTTTAAGTGGATCAGGGTAAGTGTAATTACTCAAATTCTCCCATTCTTCCAGGGGGAATGTAATCGGAAAACTATCCAATCCTCTTTCAACATTTTTCCATGTGGTTCCCCAACAATCGATGCGCTGACCCAATTCATAGAGAGGATATAACTGTCCCCTAAAGTCAAAGTCAATCGATCCTTTGGAATAGCCAGGAAAAATTTTGGGATGCGCAAGAACCACTTCTTCTAGTTTCTCACGATACTTCATCCAGGTGGCAGGCATCAAAGCCACTTCACAAGGTATCCATTCCGGGTAATCGAAGTAGATCGTCTTTAGATAGTTTATACTTTTTCGGTTTTTATTCTTATAAGTTATCATGGCCCTATCATGGGTATCCGGTTAAAAATTACATCATAATTAAATATCACCGGAATATCAAATGATTTAAACATTTTAGATACATAAGAAATTGATTTAAAAAAACTCATCCCAGGGCCCTTTTATCTTGGAGCACTACGACCTGCCTGTTTATATTTATCCAATAGTGCTGTAAGCTGCGTCACCACAGTCGGATTCTCGATATACAAATTATTTTTTTCGGATGGATCTTTTTGGATATTATAAAGTTCACCCTCAGGTCCCTCGATATTTTGAAATTTATTTTTATTGATCCAACCCGCTCCACTCCCGATGATTAACTTCCATTGATCCTTGATGATTGCATTATCTCCTATGACTGTTGCCTCACGGATCGGTTTATCAGATTTTTTTCCTGTCAGGGCAGGAAGGATATTATAGCTGTCCTCGGCGCCGTTTTCCGGCAAAGGCGTATTGACAATAGCTGCAAAAGTGGCCAGCATATCGGTGAAGCAAATCGTTTCGTCTGTGACACTGCCATCCTCTGTTTTTCCCGGCCATCGTGCGATAAAGGGCATTCGGTGCCCGCCTTCCCATGCATCCGATTTTATTCCACGTAAAAAATGAGAGGACCGATGGTCATATTTTTCAATATCTTCATCGAACCATACCGGTCCGTTATCACTGGTGAAAATAACCAGCGTATTATCCTCGATTTTAAGCCCTTTCAGTGTCGAAAGTATCTGGCCTACGGAATGATCTACCTGAACCATATAATCACCATAATCTCCGGCCTGACTTTGTTCCTTGTATTTTTTTAGCGGCAGCCAGGGTGTATGGGGCGACGGCAATGCAAAGTACAGAAAGAACGGATTATCTCTATGATTCTTTTCGTGGTTTTCTATAAACTGGCAGGCTTTATCTGTAAATCTGGGAAGAACTTCTTCGTGTTTAAAATTGGGTGCAATTTTACCTTCCCGCCAGAATGCACCCTGAATTTTTCGAACACCAGAGCTATAACTGGCTTCAATGTCTTCTGTCGGAGGTTCAAGGCACCGGTTATTCTCGATATAAAAATAAGGTGGGATGTCTAGTGACGCATGGATCCCAAAAAAATAATTAAATCCACGGTCCACCGGCCCTCCCTTTAAGGGTTTGGTATAATTGATATTTTCCCAATCATCAAAACCTAAATGCCATTTCCCTACACAGGCTGTGTCATATCCCCGGCTTTGCAGTAATGAAGCGATGTTTATTCTGTCCGGCTCAAGAAGACTCTGTTTCTTAATTTTTTTCATATCTTCCCGAAATGGATATCGACCGGTAAGCAAACCATACCGTGTGGGCACGCACCAGGCAGCCGGTGCATGGGCATTCGTAAAGCGGATACCCTGACTGGCCAGACGATCAATATGGACTGTGGGGATTTTTGATTCTGTATTATAACAACTTAGATCTCCATAGCCCATATCGTCAGCCATGATAAATATGATATTTGGTCTTTTCGAATTTTTAGATTCTTTCAGGTTTTCAGAACATTGTAAAAGGAAAACAGAGGGTACAAAGCAGCTGGTTTTTTTTAAAAAGTCTCGTCTTGTATAAGTAGGCATTTTATTCACTCCCACCACCGTTAAAATATTTATCTTGCAAAGATACAGAGTAAAAAAAGAAAGCAGAGAGCAGAAGGCAGAAGCAGTTTACTGTCCGGCTTTCAGCATTCTGCTTTCTTATACCTCCCTTTCACTTCGTGGGCTTCGTGGTTAATTAATCTTTTTATTTGCAGCCTTTGGCTGCGCTATGGTATTAAATGTGATACTCGATACCCATCTCGTTGTCGTGTTTATAGTGAGCCAAAGGCAACAAGCGGTTGGTATGCATCCCGTTTTCTTTTACAATTCTTCCGGGGGCGCCTACAACGGTGCAATTGGCCGGTACATCCCGGTTGATAATAACCGAGGTGGCGCCTATTTTTACGTTTTCACCAATAGTAATGGGACCCAGGAGGGTAGCGTTTGCCCCGATCAATACATTATCACCGATCGTTGGATGGCGCTTGTCTTTCCAATGTCCGGTACCTCCAAGTGTGACGCCGTGAAACAGGACGCAATTATTGCCAATCTCTGCTGTTTCTCCTATTACCACCCCGGTTCCATGGTCGATAAAAAAACCTCTCCCTATCTTTGCACCGGGATGTATTTCGATACCACTCCAAAACCTGTTCAATGCGGAGATAAAGCGGGGTAATACCGGAATCCTTAGCTTTTTGTGCAGGAAATGAGCAAATCTGTGTATCAGGACAGCATGAAGGGTTGTACAGCACAATAATGTTTCAAAAATATTTTTTGCTGCCGGATCATTTTTCTTAATCGCTTTAATATCGGAAATTATTGTTAGTTCCATCGATATCACCCGAATAAATTGGTACTTATATAACGTTCGCCGGTATCACAAATGATTACCAGCACCAGTTTACCTTTTCCGGCACGACGGGCAATCTGAAGCGCAGCAAACATGTTTGCCCCGGATGAAATTCCGGCTAGTATCCCCTCCCTCCGGGTGAGTTCTTTGGCTGTTTCAAATGCTTCTTCGTTCTGTACCTGAATAACTTCATCAACCACTTCTGCATTATATATCTCAGGGATGAAACCGGCGCCGATTCCCTGTATTTTGTGTGGTCCCGGACTCCCCCCCGATAAAACCGGTGAGTCGGAGGGCTCTACGGCAACGACTTTAAGGTTCGGATATTTCTCTTTCAAAACCTCACCTGCTCCGCTTATGGTCCCTCCGGTTCCAACACCAGCGACGAAATAGTCCGGAATTCTTTCCTCCAGAGACTTAATAATCTCCCGGGCAGTTGTTTCCTTGTGAATCCCGGGATTGGCAGGATTTTTAAATTGCTGGGGCATAAAATAACCGGGTTTATTGGCCAGCTGTTCCGCCTCCCCAACAGCACCATTCATACCTTTTTCTCCCGGTGTCAGCACTATTTTAGCACCAAATTGATGCAACAGGGCTCTTCGCTCGATACTCATGGTCTCCGGCATTGTGAATATCGTTTCATAGCCTTTTACTGCTGCAACCAACGCCAGGCCGAGTCCTGTGTTACCTGACGTAGGTTCAACAATGATGTCTCCCTTATTAAGAATTCCCCGGCGCTCAGCATCTTCAATCATATTAAGACCTATGCGATCCTTTACTGATCCTCCCGGATTAAAAAACTCCAGTTTAGCGACGACCTCAGCATCCTCTTTTTTTACCAATTGATTGATTCTTACGAGGGGCGTGTTCCCGATAAGTTGCAATATATTTTCATAGATCATAGGTTTAACCCTTAACAGTTTAATATCTTCTTTGTTGAAAGTTTGTATCGTATGGTGATACGTTTTTTCTGACAGGATAACCGGATTATACTGATTATATTATTTATAAGTTCATTAGAATCATAATTATACCATTTTTAATCAAAAAAAAATTCAACTGTATTTAACTACCTTCTTTCGTTATTGATATTGGTTGATTTTCTTTAAGAAAGTATTCTATATCAAACTGGAAATATACAAAATTTTATCATTAATTTAATTTTTTAATTAAAACCAGCATATCCGCTTTCGAATCCAAATTCCAAGTACGCCCGGATCTTCTAGATATCCAATTTACTGTTTTACAATTTTATCGGATTAGTTGAATAATAGAATAATAGGAATATAAAATATTAAGAAGTGAGAAAAATATCACAGTAATTGGTAAAAATATTGCATGAACTTAAGAGATAATTCCACTGATAATGCATCCTCTACGAGGATGGGGTCTCGTAGTTTATGCATGTTTTATTACAATAATTTATCCTCTACGAGGATACGATTATTGGATTATGAGTTTTTTTTACTAGCAACAGATTAAACTACGATAAGTCAGTTGTTCTGGATTTATTCGACATTTATATTTTACATAATTAGGGATAACAGAATATTAAAAAAACCTTGCGTGCTTTACGGATCATTTGCGCCGCTCGTTTAGGCGGGGGCAGGTCGTTGCGGTTAAGTAATCCGTGTTAATCCGTGTCAGTCAACACCTGCTTGCCCGGCTTGCCCGGCGCAGACGTGGCTATGACAGGATCCGGCTTCCACGGATTCCACGGATTAACACGGATTTTTTTTAAAAATTATTATTATTTTAGTTTTAATCCGTGTCCGGCTGCGCCGGATAATCTGCGTTATCCGTGTTCTATTAATATCGCTGCGCCGCTGCGAGAAATCAATGATGCAAGTTTATTAATAAATCATCCATGATTTAACAAATTCCTAATTCCCAATTCCTATCTCTTTTTCCCCGAAGATGTATTTATCAGAATTGGGGTGGCAAATTCGGCTGTCATGTGATAGGGCAATTGATATACTTTTTCTCCCGATCTGTTTGTAAAGTACAACCTTGATGCAGAAAATTCATCCGCATGTCCATCAGCCCAGAATGCGTAGAAGTCAGGATGAGCATGTACCGGTCGCCGGACATAACAATGGTTATATTCGCTGTGCCGGGTGACGTCCCTCTTTTTTATCCAGGTCTGCCCGCGGTCATTGCTTTGCCATATGGCTATTTCACCTCCTGTCCCCCAGAATTGGGGACCGGCTTCAGTGGGCGCGATCAGTCGCCAGGTATGCCCCTCCTCGATGTATAAAGAACCCATATCATAATTGTGAGTAGACCGGGTTATCTCATAGAATAACCACTGAGAGCCTGACCAATGGGCGATCGTCCATATTCTGGGTTCGCCTTCAGGACCCGGTTGATAGGAAGCACTGGTAATATAGAGGAGAACCGGATTGCTATTATTGTCAAATCTGATATCTTTTAAATAAACCAGCCGTTTCCGGGATTGATAGTCATAAATCAGGGCATTGTTTGTTAGTCCGGTAACCGGCGTTTCCACAATGGTCCCATTGGCCGTTCTCCAGGTATGCCCCATATCATCCGTTTGCAGATAATAGAGATTGGTGCGTGTATCAACACCGTTTGGATGGGCATTAAAAGCGGTGATAATACGATGACCGCGGTGATTGGTCATCTGATAATGACCGTCTGCTGCCAGTTTGTGATCCGGTCCCCGGGCAAAACCATCCAAACTAACATTCCAGTAAAGTTCACGACCTTTTGTGTATTTGGTAAACAGGAAAAAAAATCCCTTTTCTTTGATAAATACAGGCTGCGGATAGGCAAAGATGTCTTCTCTCACCAATTCCAGATGATTAATATCAAAAGGATGTTTACTGCGATATATATACCCGGAGCGTTTAGTGCTCCTGCCGCTTACAAATAGCCACAGGTGGCCATGGTCATCGATACTGATGGAAGGATTATCGTGGGGATCGTTAACATTCTTTTTGGCATGAATGACTACCGGTCTGGGGACCTGACCGGTTTCGTGATCATAATAAGATAACATCGCTAAAAGCTCGCGTTGCCCCGGTTCAGTGGTGCCTCCATATACAAAAAATGTTTTATTTGCCTCTTCACTATAAATGGCTAATGGATGATGTTTTGCTGTATACGTCCCCAGCCCGCCGGAATATTTATCCCCGTAGGCTAACTTTTGATTAAGTTCAAACCAGATACCGCGATAGCCGTTTATTTTGTCCCCGGAAGTAACCGTCTGGCCGTATAAACCAGAAAACAGGATAGACAGCATACAAATAAAACACATTGACTTTATCGAGATATTTATTTTCATCTTGATATTCAATTCACACGAAATCCTGCTGAAGTGGTCAAATCTTCCATAGATTTAGCAAATTCCTAATTTTTTAATACCAATTTCATGATTGATCGGTTTATTGGTAATTGGGACTTGGGCATTTATTTAACATTGGAATCTGGACATTGGACCATTATTCCAATCAGGTGTGTTGTACCAAATATTGTCATAGCACTCAGCGCTGCTTTTAAATATAATCCGGAATTCTAGTGCTATCCAACGCACGGATAAAAATAGGCATGACTATTTGCAGAATCAAGCTGGAAATATTCCCTGTAATATAAATATATATATTCCTCTCCTGAGGCCATGTAAAATTTACACATGCTATTTCTGTAAAGGAGAGAATTCTTGGAATATTATTTATTTTTATTTACATTTTAAGGATAATCTTATCGTTGTAATCAACCAGGGCGGAAAGAAACAGCCCGATCTTCCCAGAATCATTTATCTATAGAATCTTCGGATATTAATGAGTATCTCATTTTAAAAACAAATTAACTAAACCAACAAACAAAAGAGGAGAATTAACTTATGTCTATGGTCAAAGAGTTTAAAGAATTTGC
>CAZBBC010000118.1:0-2840 GCA_964489835.1 uncultured Calditrichota bacterium | reverse complement strand
TGACTGAAATCAGGGATGTTTTAAAATCACGTTAGTCGGTTAGTTTATAAAATATGTCTGATGATGTCCTTAACTCCGTAAAAATTGTATAGATTACTTTCCCGACATGTCGTGACTGGCAATGACACTATAATTTTTAACCAAAAATTTTTCAGGACTTGACTAACTGGGAATCGGGAACTCGGGACTTGTTAAATTACGAATGATTTAGTCTTGAATAATCGTCGGGTGGACAATATTATTATTAGGAACTTGGAAGGTGAATAATTCCCAGTTCCCAATTCCGAATTAATTGTAAGAGAAGATATCTCCGATTTTAATTAAAGAAGCTCGGCTAAAAAAATATATAACTCTAAGGAGTAACTAATGAAGCTATCAAGAACTGTATTTTATGTGGTCATGTCCTTATTGCTGAGTAATATTTATTTGTTTGCTCAGGAGGAAAAGAAGGAAGCGCCGGTATATGGCTGGAAAAATGAAGTATTGGGAAGTCTGAATCTTACCCAAACCAATTTTGATAATTGGAGTCAGGGTGGTGAAAACAGTCTTTCCTGGCAGTTAAATCTGAATGCGAAATTAGTAAAAGATGAAGCTGACCATAACTGGACCAATATTGGCAAATTTGTATTTGGTCAAATCAGGGTTGGTGATCAATCCAGCAGAAAGTCCGTGGATGAAATTATGCTGGAGACTACCTATGCATTTAAACTGGGTTGGTTTGTTGATCCTTATATCTCGTTGACCGGACAAACACAATTTACCCAGGGATATGACTATAGCACCGACCCGAAAACAGCCGTATCGAATTTCCTCGATCCCGGTTATTTCACTCAGAGTGTCGGTGTCGGTTATACGCCAAACGAGATGATCAAAACCAGAATCGGTGCGGCTTTGCGCGAGACGATTACCAGTGACCACAATCAATATGCCGATGATCCGCAGACCACGGCACTGGAGAAGACAAAAACCGAAGCCGGTATGGAATCGGTGACCGATTTTGTCTACAAAATGGAAGAAGACCTGGTATTCACTTCCAATTTGCGATTATTCTCAAACCTTATCCAATTGAAACAGATCGTGGTTCGCTGGGATAATATAGTAACGGCAAAAATAACCGAGTATGTGAATGTTAATTTTAATTTTCAAATGTTTTATGATCACATCATTTCACCACGAAGACAGATCAAACAATCACTGGCTCTCGGTATAAGTTATTCTTTTTTGTGAAATACCGGTTAGATACACTTCAAATAAATCAACGTCAAACAGAACTGAGGGACATAGGGGCATTATCTGAACGCCCCATTTTTATTCTTCTCTGTCTGCTAATTATCCAAGCCGGGTTCTTGCAAATGATATAATCATATAATAAATTAAACCATGCTTTACTCGAAATATATTTACTAAACCTGAATTATTCACCACGAAGATCCTCGGGCTCGCCCTTCGGGCGAGCGACGACCTCTGGCCGTTTAAATTAGAATATATAAAAAGCTTTAACCACGAAGTGCACGAAGCACACGAAGTTTTTAAATATTAATATAATCTTTTAATTAACATCGCTCGAGATAAAAGAATAGTCAATATAAGATCTTAGTGATCTTCGTGGACTTCGTGGTTAATATTTAGATCAACACAGTATGCGACTCCAGAAACACAAGCAGAATTTTTAAATTGATCAAAATCGTAAATGTTTTTTAAGATTATCCACCGTAGGTGGTACGAAGAGCACGAAGTTTAAGAGGCAAAGTAAGAAGTAAGAAAGGAAAACAATTTTCCTTCTTCTTAATTATACATAATCAATCTTCGTGTGCTTCGCGTGCTTCGTGGTTTGAAAATAAATCAGACTAACTATTTTTCAAATACAAATATTAATTTCATACAATTAGATTATATATTGGAAATCATTAGTGCGAAATAGCCCGAATGTTCTGGGTCATTTCCCCCGTTTGTGATATCTTGTTGCATGATCAAATTTCTAAAAATCTTATCAGTATAAATTTATTTTTATCGAATCCCCATAATATTATGCATTTATGAGAATATTTTGATCACCAATTTAGTTGTATGATCTTAATTTGAAACTTTGGCACGACAATTGACAAATTAATCGTAATTATTTAAATCCTCAAAACAAGAAATTACAAGAAAGGAATTTTATCATGGCAAATTACAAAATTAGTGATGTAGAGGGCATTGGACCAAAATTCGCACAGAAATTGCAAAAGGCGGGTGTACGCAGTGTCAACGCACTTTTAGAAAATGGTGCTTCTAAAAAAGACCGGAAAGAATTATCCGGTAAAACCGGTATTGATGAGTCGATGATTTTAAAATGGGTGAACATGGCTGATCTTTATCGTGTAAAAGGTATCGGCAGTGAATATTCGGAATTGTTGGAAAAAGCGGGTGTAGATACCGTCAAAGAACTGGCAACACGCCGTCCCGATAATTTACATGCTAAGATGGTTGAAGTAAATTCCTCCGGACGTCCGCTAGTCAGGCAACTTCCCGGACAAAAATCAGTACAGAACTGGGTCAGCAGTGCTAAAAAACTAAAACCAAAAGTTACCTATTAATTAATTGAAGTTGGAGACACATAGCCTGAATTATTCGCCACAGAGGGCACAGAGTAATTATAAAACTAATAAAAGCAAGTACTTACAATAAATATCTTATTAGTTGTATATTATTATAGTAAACGCATCAAGTCTTAGGTAACTTCAATAGAACCGTGAAAATACCTCTGTGATCTCTGTGGTTTATGCTATTACAAACAAAAACTTTATTATTTTAACAAAGTTTTTAAAAGACAAATAACAAATCACAAATATCAAATAAAT
>CAZBBC010000117.1:0-14508 GCA_964489835.1 uncultured Calditrichota bacterium | reverse complement strand
GGCGGACGGACGGTTGGTGCCGGCGTTGTAACTGAAATTGTCGAATAGGACTAATCATTTATATCATTTTAAAATTGAAAATAATATAGATTGATGAACACGGCGTAGGCCTGTAGCTCAATTGGCTAGAGCACCGGTCTCCAAAACCGGGGGTTGGGGGTTCAAGTCCCTCCAGGCCTGCAATACTCTTTCAGTTGGTAAGTTTTAAAGGGAAAAAAAATGTTCAAGAAAATCGCAAAATTTATAAATGATGTTCAGGTTGAAATGTCAAAGGTATCCTGGCCGTCGCAAAATGAACTGGTAAACTCGACAATAATTGTAGCTGTCGTGAGTATTTTGTTTACAATTTATATATTTGCTGCGGATTATATACTGGCCTGGATTATGGGCCTGTTTATTTAACCATCAGGGGTCTGATATTGGAAAAAAAGTGGTATACACTGCGTATTTATTCTGGTCAGGAAGCAAAGATAAAAGCGCATATTGAATCAGAGATCAAATTAAAAGAGATTGAAGATAAAGTCGGTAGAATTATCATTCCCTCCGAAAATGTCGTTGAAATGCGCGACGGTAAAAAACGGGTAAAGAATCGTGTCTTTTTTCCGGGGTATATGCTGATCGAGATGACTCTGGATAGCCAAACCCAGCATGTGGTCTCGGGAGCGCCAGGGGTGATTAGCTTTGTCGGTCCCAAAGGTGAACCTGTTCCGTTGCGTGAACCGGAGGTGAGTCGTATTCTGGGAAAAATAGAAAGCAGTCGAGAGGCGGAAGTAAAAGGCAAGGTAAGTGTGCCATTTAAGGTTGGGGATCCAATCAGAGTCGTTGATGGTCCCTTTAATGATTTTACCGGGTTTGTGGAAGAGATTAATGAGGAAAAGAATAAAGTTAAAGTTAATATCAGCATTTTTGGGAGGCCAACACCGGTTGAGTTGGATTTCCTGCAGGTAGAATTGGAAAAATAGTATTTAAAGTTTTCAAACGGGAATAAAAGAGAGGTTAAAAAAAGAATGGCAAAGAAAGAATTGGCTAAGATTAAACTGCAATTACCCGCCGGACAGGCAAACCCTTCACCTCCTGTCGGTCCTGCTTTGGGGCAGCATGGGGTAAATATTATGGAGTTCTGCAAAGCCTATAACGCAAAAACCCAGGACAAGGCAGGTTTAATCGTACCGGTTGAAATTACAGTTTATGCAGATCGTTCTTTTTCATTTATTACAAAGACACCACCGGCGTCTGTTTTGTTATTAAAAGCAGCCGGATTGGAAAAGGGATCGGGGGAGCCAAATACAACGAAAGTTGGAACGGTTACCAGAAGTCAGGTGAGAGAAATTGCTGAGCAAAAAATGGAGGACCTGAATGCCTCGGATACTGAAAATGCGATGTTGATGATTGAGGGAACCGCCCGTAGTATGGGAATTGTGGTTGAATCTTAAATAGATTAGAGGTTGATAGAGATGAAGAGAAGTAAGCGCTATAGTGAAATAAGCAATAAGCTTGAACACGCTAGAGAGTATTCTCCGGAAGAAGGGGTTAAGTTGCTGAAAGAAGTAGCCAAAGCTCGCTTTGATGAGACTGTAGAAATTGCCATGCGTCTAGGTGTTGATCCCCGCCATGCCGATCAGATGGTTCGCGGAACCGTATCACTTCCCAATGGCACAGGAAAAACCGTCCGGATACTTGTTTTGACCAGTGGGGGAAATGTTGAAAAATCAAAAGAGGCGGGTGCGGATTATGCCGGTCTTGAGGAATATATAGAAAAAATTCAACAGGGATGGCTCGAGTTTGATGTTGTAGTCGCCTCTCCGGATGTCATGTCCATGGTTGGCCGGTTGGGAAAAATTCTTGGAACACGTGGCTTGATGCCCAATCCGAAAAGCGGCACGGTTACCCCGGATGTTGCTGCAGCCGTAAAAGAAATTAAGGCTGGAAAGATTGATTTCCGCGTGGACAAGACAGGCATTATTCACTCGCGAATCGGAAAAGTTTCCTTTGGTGAGGAAAAAATACTCGAAAATTTAAAAGTTTTCATCAGTACAATTATTAAAATGAAACCAGCCTCTGCTAAAGGTACCTATCTGAGAAGTATTTCTATATCGAGCACCATGGGACCGGGAATTTTCCTCGATCGAAATCAAAGTACTTATAGCATGTTATAAAGTTGAGGGTCGCAGAAATGCCTACACAGAAAAAAATTGAACTCGTCGAAGAATACGCTGAAAAGTTTAAATCATCGAAAAGCATTTTTCTGGCAGATTTTGCCGGTATTAATGTCGCAGAAACAACCAGATTACGCCGTTCGTTTAGAAATGCAAATGTTGAGTATTGTATTCTAAAAAATACATTGGCAAAACGTTCACTGGAAAATGCCGGCATCGACGGTATGAATGAAATGCTCAAGGGAATGACTGCTTTTGCTTTTAGCGATGATGATGCTGTCGCCCCCATCCGGGTAATTAAAGAATTCAACAAGCAGGTAAAAAAAGAAAATAAACCACTGGTTGTCAAGGGTTGTATTTTTGAAGGAAGGGTATTTGGACCTGAGAAGGTTGAGGAAATTTCTAAATTATCCAATCGTTCCGATCTGCTGGCGCAATTTGTTGGCGTCTTAAAATCACCAATGTCAAATCTGGTTGGCGCTCTCTCAGGTACGGGGCGCAAACTTGTCGGGGCTCTGGAAGCCCTTAAATTGCAAAAATCATAAATAACCTGACCAGAAACCACAGAGGACTCAGAGATAAAAAGCAATGAACAATTGAGAGTTTAGAATTAAAAATTTAATACAAGAGGTCAAAGGTGTTAGCATCTATGCTCAAATTATTTACATTCTTAATTCATAATTGCTAATTCTTAATTATTATTTGATCTCAGTGGTTTATAAAAAGTCAGAATAAGAAAAAAATAGAGTCGTTATATATTTTAATAACTGGAGGTTAAAAATGGCTGAACTTAAGAAAGAAGATGTTCTCACTTATTTAGAGAAAGCTTCGATGCTGGAAATCTCAGATCTGATAAAGGATATTGAGGAGAAATTTGGTGTTACGGCGGCAGCGCCTGTTGCCGTGGTTGCAGGTGCTGCCGCAGGGGCTGCTCCCGCGGAGGCTGCTGAAGAGCAAACGGAATTTGATGCGGTTCTTATTTCATCTGGTGAAAAGAAAATTCAGGTGATAAAAGTGGTTCGTGCCATAACAAATCTTGGTTTAAAAGAAGCAAAGGATCTCGTGGACAATGCACCGAATGCAATCAAAGAAGGTGTGGGTAAGGCTGAGGCTGAAGATATCAAGAAGCAAGTTGAAGACGCTGGTGGTATTGTAGAGTTAAAATAGCCAAAACCAATTAAATATATTGTTAGGAGTTAATCCTTGGAGAAAACCAAGAGAACAAAAAGAATATCTTACAGTAGAATCCCTCAAATTATCGATTATCCAAATCTGATGGATATACAGGTAAAATTCTTCCATGAGTTTTTGCAGGAAGAGGTGTCACCATCTGAAAGGAAAACCGAAGGATTGCAATCTGTATTCGAGAGTGTTTTTCCTGTAACAGACAGTCGTGGTAACTATGAGTTACAATTCGTCGAATACTATTTGGATAAACCGAAATATTCTGTTCGTGAGTGTCAGGAGAGAGGGGTTACTTATGCCGTACCCCTTAAAGCAAAAATGCGCCTTGCGATTAAGGATGTTACCGGAGAAACCGAAAATTTTACAGAATTTATAGAGCAGGATGTCTATTTGGGTAATATGCCCTACATGACTTACCGCGGTACCTTTATTATTAATGGCGCTGAGCGTGTTGTCGTCAGCCAGTTGCACCGCTCGCCTGGGGTTTTCTTCTCACAGACGGAGCATCCCAATGGCACGCCACTTTATTCCGCCAGAATAATTCCCTTCCGTGGATCCTGGGTAGAGTTCACCACGGATGTCAACGATATGATGTACGTGTATATTGATCGGAAGAAAAAATTTCCGGTAACAATGCTGCTGAGGGCCATCGGCTATTCTTCCAACGAAGATATTATCAATCTGTTTAATCTTGCTGAAACCATTGAAATTAAAAAGGATTTCATTGATTTTCTGCCCGGCAGAATACTTGCAAAGGATGTTGTAGATGTGTCAACCGGTGAGATTCTAGCCGAACAAAGTGCTGAAATCGATGATGATTTTCTTGCTCAATGTAAAAAATTGAAGATAAAATCTTTCGAAGTGGTCAAGCTATTCGATCCAAATTCTCCCAATGTTATTTTAAACACACTTAAAAAAGATTTGACAAAGTCTGAGGAACAGGCCATTGATGCCATTTACCGGCAGCTTCGTTCCGGAGAACCACCCGATTTGGATACAGCCCGTGGTTTAATCGAAAGAATGTTTTTTAACAATAAAAGATACGATATGGGGGCGGTTGGGCGCTATCGGATGAACAAAAAACTGCATGTATCGACTCCATATGATGTCACCGTGCTCAGTAAAGAAGATATCGTCGCTATTGTTACTTATCTTTTAGATCTCCGGGAAGGCCGTCAGATAACCGATGATATTGATCATCTTGGGAATCGTCGGATACGAACAGTAAGTGAACAGCTGTCTTCGCAGTTTAGTGTAGGATTTTCAAGAATGGCGCGCACGATAAAAGAGCGTTTAAATCTCGGGGATTCGGAAAAATTAACACCACAAGATCTGGTAAATGCCCGGACAATATCCTCGGTAATTAATACTTTTTTCGGTACATCACAATTATCGCAATTTATGGACCAAACAAATCCTCTGGCTGAATTGACCCATAAACGCCGTTTGAGCGCTTTAGGACCGGGTGGATTGACCAGGGAGCGTGCCGGATTTGAAGTTCGCGACGTTCACTATACCCATTATGGCCGCCTGTGTCCGATTGAAACGCCCGAAGGACCGAATATCGGATTGATCTCATCGCTATGCATCCTTGCCAGAATCAATGATTTTGGATTTATTGAGACACCTTATCGAAAAGTAAGCGACGGACGAGTTACAAAAGAGATCGAGTATCTGTCAGCAACGGAGGAGGATGTTCATACCATTGCGCAGGTAAATGCGCCATTAGATGAAAAAGGGAATTTTATCCGCGACAAAATAAAAGCGAGATTTAAAGGAGATTTTCCCGTTGTCGAACCTAAAGAAGTGGACTACATGGATGTTGCTCCCAATCAAATTGTTTCACCGGCAGCCTCTTTGATTCCTTTTCTTGAACATGATGATGCAAACCGGGCTTTGATGGGATCAAATATGCAACGTCAGGCGGTACCTTTATTGGTCCCGGAAGCCCCGATTGTTGGCACCGGAATGGAAGAAAAGGTTGCACGGGACTCGGGCACTGTGTTGATATCAGAAACCAAAGGTGAAGTAACCGATGTCGATGCTGAGAAAATTGTGATTTCACTGGAGGGACATAGTTCCAATAAGATGAAAATGGGCGTGCTTGCAGAAGAAAAAGAAGAGGTCGTTTACCAATTGGTAAAATTTCAGCGTACCAATCAAGATACTTCGATTAACCAGCGACCACTGGTTAAAATCGGTGATAAAGTCAAAAAAGGACAGGTGATTGCCGATGGTGGTGCAACCGATGGCGGAGAGCTGGCTCTTGGTCGGAATGTAGTGGTTGCCTTTATGCCCTGGCAGGGATATAACTTTGAAGACGCGATTATAATTTCTGAACGCATGGTCCAGCATGATAATTTTACTTCTGTCCATATTGAAGAATTTGAGCTTCAGGTCCGTGATACTAAACGCGGGGAAGAAGAATTAACCAGAGAAATTCCTAACGTCAGCGAAGAAGCGACTAAAAATCTTGATGAAGATGGGATTATCCGGGTTGGCGCAGAAGTAAATGCCGGCGATATTATTGTAGGAAAGGTGACCCCAAAAGGTGAAACCGATCCGACACCTGAAGAAAAATTACTTAAAGCAATTTTTGGAAGCAAGGCAGGAGATGTAAAGGATGCTTCCCTGAAAGCTCCTCCAGGAATGAAGGGGATTGTCGTAAATACGAAGCTGTTTTCCCGTAAGTATAAAGATGCCAAAACAAAAAAGAAAGATAAGGAACAAATTGAACAATTTGAAAGAGCAGCAGAAAAGAGACGAAATAAAGTTGTGACGCGCATGCAGCTCGTTCTTTCTGAACATTTTCTGGGTCAGAAATCGAATAGTATCCGATATGTTGATGGAAGAATTGCCTTAAAGGCAAATACAAAAATACAGGAAAACGCTTTTGATAAAATTGATGTCAGAAATCTGGATATTAATTCCACCTGGTTTGAATCTGATTCTCAAAATAACTTTGTGCGGGAATTATATGCTGAATATAGAAATAGACTTCAGGAAATAGATAATGATCTGAAGAGAGAGAAGCATAAAGTGCTTGTTGGTGATGAATTACCGCCGGGTATTGTCCAGTTGGCTAAAGTATATGTTGCCGAAAAACGCAAATTGGCCGTTGGTGATAAGATGGCTGGAAGACACGGTAATAAAGGAGTGGTGGCCAAACTCGTATCCGCAGAAGATATGCCGTTTACGGAAGATGGAGCCAGCGTTGATATTATTCTTAACCCACTGGGAGTTCCCTCACGAATGAATCTGGGTCAGATTTTTGAATCTACCTTAGGACTTGCCGGATATAAGCTGGGTAAAAGGTATGCAACCCCGGTTTTCGATGGTGCGACAATGGATGATATTAATAAGGAGCTTGAAGAAGCGCATTTACCACTGAATGGGAAAGCCAGGTTGTTTGACGGCCGAACCGGTATGCCGTTTGATCAGGAAGTGATGGTTGGGATGATATATATGATGAAGCTGTCACATATGGTTGATGATAAGATTCATGCACGGTCTATCGGGCCTTATTCACTGATAACTCAACAACCGTTGGGTGGAAAGGCACAGTTTGGAGGACAACGGTTTGGGGAGATGGAGGTATGGGCACTCGAAGCGTATGGCGCTGCCCACACACTGCAGGAAATACTGACGGTTAAAAGTGATGACGTCATCGGTCGCTCGAAAGTATATGAGGCGATCGTTAAAGGTGAAAATTTACCTGATGCCGGAACCCCGGAATCCTTTAATGTTTTAGTGAGAGAACTACAGGGTTTGGGGTTAAAAGTAAAATTGGAGTAGATTAACTTAGGTTTAATTTAATTCAATCAAAAAACTTAACAGGAGTTGTGGATTTTGAATTATAAAAAAGGATCCAATAGATTTAATAAAATCACCATAAGTCTTGCCTCACCGAATGATATACTGGAACAATCCCATGGTGAGGTTACCAAACCGGAGACCATCAATTACCGTTCATTCAAACCGGAAAAAGACGGTTTGTTCTGTGAAAAAATATTTGGTCCGGTTAAAGATTGGGAATGTCATTGTGGTAAATATAAACGTATTCGGTACAAAGGCATCATCTGTGATCGATGCGGTGTTGAGGTTACTCAAAAGAGTGTACGACGTGAGAGGATGGGCCATATCAGTCTGGCTGTTCCTGTCGTTCATATTTGGTTCTTCAGATCTCTGCCCACAAAAATTGGCTATCTGCTCGATATGTCTCCCAAGGATTTAGAGAAAGTAATTTATTACGAACAGTATGTTGTAGTTAATAGCGGCAAAAGTGATCTCAAAGAAAAACAATTGATCAATGAAGATGAGTATTTCAACCAATTGGATTTGCATGGTGAGGCTAATGAGGATCTTAATGATGATGATTCCAGCAAATTTATCGCCAAGATCGGCGGTGAAGCTATTCATGATTTATTAGGCCGGATCCATGTTAAAGATCTATCTATTGATTTACGATCAAGAGTAAGGACGGAAACATCAGTCCAGAAAAAGACGGAAGCACTAAAACGGCTTAAGGTCGTTGAATCCTTTCGTGTGCGTGACGCCAACACGGAATACAGAAACAAACCCGAATGGATGGTACTGGATGTTATTCCGGTAATCCCACCGGAGTTAAGACCATTGGTCCCTCTGGAAGGGGGGCGCTTTGCCACCAGTGATTTGAATGATCTCTACCGTCGCGTCATTATTAGAAATAACCGGCTTAAAAAGTTATTAGAAATTCGTGCACCTGAAGTTATTCTGCGAAATGAAAAACGAATGCTTCAGGAGGCGGTTGATTCACTGTTTGACAATTCAAAGCGTTCAACAGCGATGCGTTCTGATGGTAACAGACCGCTAAAATCACTTTCCGACATGCTCAAGGGAAAGCAGGGACGCTTCCGCCAAAATTTGCTTGGTAAGCGTGTTGATTATTCCGGTCGTTCAGTCATTGTTGTTGGTCCGGATCTGAAGCTTCATGAATGCGGAATTCCAAAAGATATGGCTATTGAACTATTTAAACCTTTTATTATCCGCAAATTGGTTGAACGTCGTTTTGTAAAAACGGTAAAGAGTGCAAAAAAGTTAGTGGAAAAACGCGGGGCGGAAGTATGGGATATCCTGGAAGAAATTATAGAAGATCATCCCGTTTTGTTGAACCGCGCTCCGACCCTTCACCGGTTGGGCATCCAGGCATTTCAGCCTGTATTGATTGAAGGAAAAGCGATCCGGATTCATCCACTGGTATGTACAGCATTCAATGCTGACTTTGACGGCGACCAGATGGCCGTGCATATTCCGCTTTCTTATGAGGCCCAGGTAGAAACTAAAATATTAATGCTCTCCAGCCATAATATTCTTTCACCGGCCAGTGGCAAACCGATCGTGGTTCCGAGTCAGGATGTTGTTCTTGGTTGTTACTATCTTACAAAGGCCCGTCCTGGAAAAAAAGGGGAAAACAAGAGATTCGCCTCACAAAAAGAAGTGATTGTTGCTTACAACGATGAAAAAATTGATCTGCATGCACGAATAAAATTAAGGTTAGATGGAAATATAATTGAAACAACGACCGGTCGGGTATTATTCAATGAAATCGTACCAGAGGGTCTCGGATTTGTCAATGAATTGCTCTCCAAGCGAACTTTAACTGAAATTGTTTCTTATTGCTACCGGAAATTTGGTAATAAAATTGCGGCACAGTTTTTAGATGACCTGAAAGATCTGGGTTTCCATCATTCGATGAGTGCTGGAATTTCTATCAGCCTGGCTGATGTGGTCACTCCCCCTGAAAAAGAGGTTCTGATCAATCAGGCTCAGAATGAGGTTGATAATATTCAAAAACAATTCCTTCGTGGTATCATAACCGATGGTGAGCGTTATAATAAAATTATTGATATTTGGACCCATATCACCAGTGAAGTGGCAGAGATCATGTTTGCGAAATTAAGCCGCTACGAGGATGGATTTAATCCTTTGTTTATGATGTCGGATTCGGGCGCCCGGGGAAGTAAGGAACAGATTCGACAGCTGGCCGGTATGCGTGGATTAATGGCTAAACCGCAAAAAACCCTTTCCGGTCAGACCGGTGAGATTATTGAAAATCCGATCACGGCAAATTTTCTTGAGGGTCTTTCAGTTATCGAGTATTTCATTTCCACACATGGGGCACGAAAAGGATTGGCAGATACGGCATTAAAAACGGCTGACGCAGGATATTTAACCAGGCGTTTAGTTGATGTCGCACAGGATGTAATTGTTTCTCAACATGATTGTGGAACGATCCTTGGTATTGAGGTATCTGATCTGAAAGAGGGTGAGGAAATTATTGAACCTCTGGAAGATCGGATCATCGGACGGGTCGCTGCTGAGGAGGTTGTGGATTCAAGCGATGATACAATACTGGTGGGTCGGGGAGAAATGATCACCGAAGAGATTGCTGAAAAAATTGCTTCTGCTCCGATAGAAAACGTATTGGTGAGAACCGAGTTAACCTGCGAGGCGAAGAGGGGCGTTTGTTCGTTGTGCTATGGTAGAAATCTGGCATCAGGAAAACTGGTGGGGATTGGAGAAGCTGTAGGTGTTATGGCCGCCCAGAGTATCGGCGAACCGGGAACACAGCTTACCTTAAGAACCTTTCACATCGGTGGGACTGCCGCTCGTATTGCGGCAGAATCGCATATTGCAACCAAGTATGATGGTCTGGTAAAATATGTTAACATTCGGACCATTGTAAATTTGAAAAAAGAGAATATTGTGCTTGGACGAAGTGGTAAAATCGAAATCCTGGATGATAATAATAGAACCATGGCTACCTATAATGTGCCATACGGTGCTGTGGTTCGGGTAGCGGAAAATGCCGATGTGAAGAAAGGGCAAACTCTGTTTGACTGGGATCCATACAGCTCTATCATTTTAGCGGATAAAAGCGGTGTGATTGAATTTGAGGATATCATTGATAATATGACTTTTCGTGAAGAATTAGATGAACAGACAGGTCTTCGGCAGCGGGTGATCGTCGAGTCCAAAAATAAAAGTCTCAGTCCTCATATTTTTATTAGTAATAAAAAAGGCGGAGATAGAAGCAAGTTTATCATACCGGTGAAATCCTTTTTACAGGTGCAGGATAAGCAGGAGGTCCATGCGGGTGATGTTCTTGTAAAAATTCCCAGAGAAATTGGCAAAACCCGTGATATTACTGGTGGTTTGCCGCGAGTTGCTGAGCTGTTTGAGGCAAGACGGCCGAAAGAAATGGCGGTTGTAACAGAAATAGATGGATTGATAAAATTCGGATCAGTTAAGCGCGGTGTTCGTGAAATTATTGTTGAAAGCGAAGCAGAAGTAAAAAAATATTCTATTCCCTACGGTAAACACATTCTTGTTCACGAGAACGATTTCGTTGAAGCCGGTGATCGCCTGACCGATGGTTCAATCGCACCCCAGGATATTCTGACCATTAAGGGACCGGGGAAGGTGCAGGAATATCTGGTAAATGAAATTCAGGAAATATACCGGTTGCAGGGTGTGAAAATAAATGACAAGCATATCGGTATTATCGTACGTCAAATGTTGCAGAAGGTGCATATCCTGGATGGTGGTGATAGTATGTTTCTTGAAGGCGATCAGGTTGACCGGGCAACATTTCTTGAGGAGAATGAGAAAATTCTGGAAAAAGTCGTTGTGGCCGATCCTGGTGACTCATTGTTCCGTGAAGATGATCTGACAGATAAGAAGACAATTGAATTGATTAACAGGGATCTTAAAAAAGATAAAAAGAAACCTATTAAGTATAGAAAAGCAAAACCGGGATCCTTTACCCCGGTATTGCTTGGAATTACGCAGGCAGCCCTAAATACAGAGAGTTTTATCTCTGCAGCTTCCTTTCAGGAAACAACAAAAGTGCTTACCGAGGCTGCCGTTTCAGGAAAAGAGGATACTCTCGTTGGCTTGAAAGAAAATGTGATTATGGGCCATCTGATTCCCGCCGGAACAGGACTTGCGAAATATGCGAATTTATATTTAGAAGAAAAAGTGGAAATACCGGAAGAAGAAGATGAAGTCCGCAGCGTAGAGCTGGGAAATATCACAGAAACATCTTGAACCAAGGAATTATAGTTCTTAAATTAGTAATCTGTGACTTTTAGGAGGTAGAGTTGCCGACAATCAATCAATTAATACGACACGGCAGAAAAACTGTTACAAAAAAGACGAAAGCACCGGCCCTTGGGTCTTCCCCACAAAAACGTGGTGTTTGTACCAGGGTTTATACAACGACACCTAAGAAGCCGAATTCTGCACTGCGTAAAGTGGCTCGAGTGCGTTTGACCAATGGGATAGAAGTATCCGCTTATATTCCCGGAGAAGGACACAATCTGCAGGAGCATTCGATTGTACTTATTCGTGGTGGACGGGTTAAGGATTTACCGGGTGTCCGGTATCATATTGTTCGAGGTACATTGGATACCAGTGGAGTAGGCGATCGTCACCAGAGCCGTTCAAAATACGGTACGAAAAAACCAAAATAATTTTTTAAAACGATCATTTTTGGAGTCTTTATGCCAAGAAGAAGAAGGGCGCAAAAAAGAAAAATTTTGCCCGATCCGAAATTTAAGAGCGAAGTAGTCGCAAAATTTATTAATGGTATGATGTATGCCGGTAAGAAAAGCATCGCTGAACATATATTTTATGATGCTATGGATCTGATAGAATCTAAAATTAGTAAAGATCCTGTCGAGGTTTTTCGTAAAGCTATGGATAATGCTGCCCCTCTTCTTGAGGTAAAGTCACGACGGGTTGGCGGCGCGACCTACCAGGTGCCGGTAGAGGTCCGTGATAAACGGCGTCATACGCTGGCCATCCGCTGGTTGGTTTCTTATGCAAGAAATCGATCGGAAAAAACGATGGCTGAAAAATTAGCAAATGAATTGATGTCAGCGGCAAAAAATGAAGGTTCTACCATAAAAAAGAAAGAAGATACACATAAAATGGCTGAAGCCAACAAGGCATTTGCTCATTTTAGATGGTAAATAACACAATGAAACTGTCTTTGGATAAAATAAGAAATATTGGGATAATGGCCCATATCGATGCAGGTAAGACAACAACTACCGAGCGCATTCTTTATTATACCGGTAGATTGCATCGCATGGGCGAAGTCCATGACGGTGCCGCTACTATGGATTGGATGGAGCAGGAAAAGGAACGAGGTATTACCATCACCAGTGCGGCCACAACAACAATATGGGCCGGCTATCGTATCAATATTATAGATACCCCCGGTCACGTTGATTTCACGGTTGAGGTGGAGCGATCACTACGGGTTTTGGATGGTGCAGTCGCTTTGTTTTGTGCTGTTGGTGGTGTAGAACCACAGTCTGAAACCGTTTGGCGTCAGGCTGATAAATACCGGGTGCCAAGGATCGCCTTTGTTAATAAGATGGACCGGATCGGTGCGGATTTTTATAACGTCATCGATATGATACGTACGCGCTTGGGTGCTTTTCCGGTTCCGCTTCAAATTCCAATGGGTGAAGGAGATCTTTTCACCGGTCTGATTGACCTGATAAAAATGAAAGCGGTCATCTATAATGAAAGTAGTCTCGGTTCTCTCTTTGAAGAAGGAGAGATTCCCAAGGGATTGGTGGAAAAGGCACAAAAATATCGGACAAATATATTTGAAGCAGTTGCAGAATATGATGAAGCTCTTTTAGAGAAATATTTAGAAGGTGCGGAAATATCAGAGGCTGAACTGGTCTCTGCCATTCGTAAGGCTACCATTGATGTAAAGATTGTTCCGGTTCTTTGCGGATCAGCTTTTAAAAATAAAGGTGTCCAAAGATTGTTGGATGCGATCATCGCTTATCTTCCCTCACCATCCGACTTAAAGCCCATTGAAGGAAGACACCCGAGAACCAATGAAATAATCTTTAGAAAAAATTCGCTGGATGATCCATTCTCTGCACTTGCTTTTAAGGTTATGACCGATCCCTATGTTGGTAGATTGACATTTTTCAGGGTTTATTCCGGGAGTGCAAAGGCTGGTACATACGTATATAATACAAACACAGAGAAAAAAGAACGACTGGGTCGGATATTGGAAATGCATGCCAATTCAAGAGAAGATAAACAGATTGTAGAGGCAGGAGATATTGCCGCCGCAGTCGGTTTTAAAAAAACGCGGACCGGGGATACACTCTGTGATGAAAATAAACATATCCTCCTTGAATCGATGCATTTCCCGGAACCGGTTATTTCGGTCTCTATTGAACCAAAAACAAAGGCTGATCAGGATAAACTGGCGGAGTCTCTAAATAAATTGAGTGAAGAAGATCCAACTTTTCAGGTATATACTGATGGTGAGACCGGTCAAACAATCATCCGCGGGATGGGTGAGTTGCATCTTGAGATAATCGTCGATCGAATGTTGCGTGAATTTCGGGTGGGAGCAAATGTGGGGCGTCCCCAGGTGGCATATAAAGAAACAGTTACAAAGAAAGTCGAAGTAGAAGGTAAGTTTATTCGTCAATCAGGTGGTAAAGGGCAATATGGTCATGTCAAGATTGAACTGGGGCCAAATGAATCAGGAAAAGGATTTGATTTTGAGAATGCTATCGTCGGCGGTACGATCCCAAAGGAATACATTCCCGCCGTTCGTCAAGGGATCGAAGGTGCCATGAATAGTGGTGTTCTGGCCGGATATCCGGTAAAGGATTTAAAGGTGAAGCTCATTGATGGTAGCTACCATGAAGTTGATTCGAATGAAATGGCTTTCAAAATTGCCGGCTCAATGGCATTGCAGGCAGGATGTAAAAAAGCACATCCCGTGCTACTCGAACCGATTATGAAACTGGAAGTTATTGTTCCGGAGGAATATCTCGGTGATGTTATAGGAAATTTAAATTCACGCCGTGGTAAAATATCAGGTATACTACCACGAAAAGACGCACAGGTTGTGGCAGCGGTAGCGCCTCTGGGTGAGATGTTTGGTTATGCGACACAGTTGAGATCTATTTCCCAGGGTCGGGCTATTTATACGATGCAATTCTCTCATTACGATCCGATACCTAAAAATATAGCGGATGATATTATAGAAAAAGTTAAAGGTTAAACCTTTCTGAAAAAGTGTTGGAGGAAAACCAATGGCGAAGGCAAAATTTGAGCGTACGAAGCCTCATGTAAA
>CAZBBC010000116.1:0-14949 GCA_964489835.1 uncultured Calditrichota bacterium | reverse complement strand
GCAGATTGGTTGGTAACGGCCAGGATTCGGTACTCAGTTTTGATTCTGTGTTCGGATTTGAACCACTTTCCGGCATCTGGTCATAACCACGGATCAGATCCCTTCCATCCATCTGCATATCGGTCCCAAAATTGGTCATTACCATAGCCACTTTGGTTCCCATTATTCCTGTTTCCAGTAACAGCCCAACATCCATAGCAAATCCCAGGGCGGTTTCATTCCAGATGGATTGGTGGATCATCTTTGCGGTGATACCGAATAAGATGTGACTGACCATATGACGCGCATAACTCAGACCGACAGCTATATCCTGTGCATCGTAATAAAGACCGGTTCCTTTCGGTTGTGCGATCGTTGTTTGTTCAATCTCATCCATTGATTGATAGGTAAAACTAAGCCCGAAAATATTATTATCACTGACAGGTATAACAAACCCGGCGAAACCATGGGAAATGCCGGCAATCCATTCCGTATGTGTAAAGGTAAGTTCCATTTGATCCAGTTGTGCAATACCAGCAGGATTCCAGTATAAAGCGGATGCATTGTTGGCAAGAGCTCCGAAGCAACCACCCATGGCAAGGGCGCGGGCTCCTACCTCAATCTTCAAAAATTGTGCGGCTGTTGTTCCAACCTTATTGAAATCGCTGTTCTGTGCCCACACGGTCAGGGGAAGACAAATTATAAAAACAAGGATCAGGAAATTTCTGATCATGGTGGTTCCTCCGGCTACTTAATAAGAGCGAATTTACTGATGTATTCTTCACCTTCTGGTGTTTTAACAACATAGATATAAATACCGTATGCCACTTCCTGTCCGGATTGTGAGGTCAGATTCCAGTCTTTGCTTCCGGTGCCATCGGTGTGTTCAAGCGTTGTTACCAGTTCACCGCGGGTCGAATAAATAAAGATCGTGCACTTTGGCGGTAGGAACATGAACTGCAATCTTCTGATATTAATGGTTTGTTCCCAGGCGGCATTCACTAGGTATGGATTTGGCACGACTCTGATCTCTGTAAGACTCTGAGCCGATGCCGGTTTGAAAGAATGGGCGGTAAAACTCAGTTCGTACAGATCCTGAGGCGTGTGCGCCCGTTTGGTTATTAACTGCACGGTTTGCCCTTCCAGTGGTTGTAAAATAGCATCACCAGGGGCATTCATTATTTTAATTTTATAGTGTGCGGCCTGGAGCAGATCGACTGAAAAGGTTTGCCCGATATCCAGATCGGAATAGGGCAGATTTAAAATCGATATTTCTTCACCTTCCTCATAAACACCGTCACCATCATCGCCTACCACGGCGGTAACCTGCTGATGAGTGGTTGTATTCCAGACTTCAAACGGAACTTCTTCTTTGATTTCAATCGTAGGGCCTAATTTTGTGCCAATTTTTGAACCTTGAGAAGTAAAACGAATTTCATAATTCGAGGTACGTGTTTCAAAATTTCCAGCTGCCTGTAAATTAGCACCCTCAAGTGCATACCAAGATCCGGTAGTATCCAGGAGATTCGCACCGAAGACATCCCTGTCATATTCATCCAGGATGGAACTGATTCCACCAAATTGGTCATCGGCATTCAGACGGATCTGAAAGCCATCTACTACCGGCATATCGGAAGTATTTATTGGAAACCCCGAAAGTCTGTTTATACGTTTATCTTCTAAAATTTCAACGACGTTAAAGGTAACGGAAGGACTGTCATCGAAAGCGATTTGATACAGGTGGTCAGTTAATGCCCAGGGATCGACTACTGAAATTTCTATATATCCTTTACCCAAACCCGTTTTATGCGTATAGGATACCTTCGGATCTGTGAAACCAATGGCCTTGGGCTTTGGTGTTATTTTTACAAAATTGACCTCGGTTTCTTTTTTGCCTTTCGCGGATTCAAAAGCCTGAATATTAGCGGTTGGATCTCCGCGATCATAGGACGTTATCGAATAACTGTAAACGACTCCGTTATGAACATCGGTATCTTTCCAGGTGTGTGCTAATCCTTTATCATCTCCCAGGTTAAACGTTGAATTTAGTGGATCGAGCCCAGTGATACCGTTTTTTAAATCAAAATAAGCAACCGGCACATAGCCAACCAAATTTCCTTTCCCGTCTTTAATCTGATCACCCCAGGTTTGACCGTCATCCACACTACGATAGATCTTATAACCCTCAAAATCAAACTCGCCGCTGAAGGGATCAGCCGTTTTTTCAGGTTTATCCGTCCAGTAAAGAGTGACTTCACCATCACCGGGTACGGCATATAATTTTGGCGATTGGGGACCGCTGGGACCTTGAAAATATTTCTCCTTCATGCTGGTCGCCATATCGATATTCACCTTAAAATCATCGACGTTCTCTCCGGCACAAACGACTAATACAGATCTTACCGATTCGCCAGGAGCCAGATCAAACGGACCGGTCATCACAAAATTTGCCCAATCGGTACCAAGAGAAGTTTGGGTGGGACTATAATCATCATGATGCACATCGCTGCCGTGAAAAAAATCACTGGGTAATAAGTATGACGGTAGTAAATGCGGCTGACTGGTGATGACGGCCCACATTTCATGATCATTAGCCGGAATGGGGGGATCCGAATCGGGTAAATAATGATCATCGGTAATACCCAGATTTTTTGGTGTTTCAAGAATCGCGAATCCGAATATTCCGGTTTCCAGCTCATTGGGATCAGTAATATTTGGAGTAAACGTGTACATGACGTCCCAGGGTCCGGGTGTAGTGCCAGTACTATAGGTATATATCGCTTCCCGTGTATATTCTCCGTAATCGATGTCCAGGTAATAACCGTACCAGCAATCTGCCAAATAATTAGCACTTGTATTTCTAATGACTGTTTCATAAAAATGAAAGTCAGCGGCATAGGGGCGGCCGTATGCATACACCTGGGTGTCTAATCGTATTCCCAGTGGATTACCTTGAAGATTATCATGGTCATCCACGGCTGAAAAAACCACACGGTCTGCCGGAAATTCACCGGGAATCTCCTGTAGATAGTTCGGCGAAACAGGATTGATATCAATACGAAAATTTCCGGGCCAGTGTCTTTCACCGGGTGTGGAAACAAAATTACCGGTTGAATCATCATACCCCTCCGGCCATGTTTCCTCGATATCGCTAACAGCAAGATGAGGATATCCCTGTACTTTTAATTCATCAGGCTGAGGATTGGCATGATACCTCCCATAATGTCCCTTTACGGCGCCCCAGTCTTCGATCCAGTTACCGGTGTGGCCGTCAATAACATTACCAATTTTACCACTTTTTGTATTCGCCGGGTGGGCAAATACATAAGCCAGATCATCGGTACACTCCACTTTTCCGGGAATACTGCCCTTACTTTGGGGCCAGTTAAAATTGTAAAAGACCGTTTGGAAATAGGAATCGGATATTTGGCCCATATTCATATAACAATTGACCAACTCACCTTTCGTTAATAAGGCATATCCTACATCCGGTCCCCTTGCTGCCGGTTTACCTAATTTATCATTCGGTGCATCAATTTCTCTCTTCTCTAAAAAAGAAGCGATAATCAGTGACGAACTCAGGATTACTAGTATGATAATAAATATCTTTTTCATAAAATCACCTTGTTAAATATTCGATAGTATAAAGAATCTCTACCCCTCTGAGTTGGGCGAACAGTGTAATCCGTGGATAAAAGTTTTTAAAATTTTTGCTAAAATAACAAAGTTTTTGGTTATAATAGCATAGCCCCCCGATAAGACGGGGTGGGTTATCATCAAAATGTAACCCGAAAACCAAGAGAGATCTGTCGCGGAATACCTACATTTTCCGGGTTATGCTGGCGATCTTCGGAGTATGAACTGGTTGTTCCGTCATCCCATGCTTTTCCGGTCCGTGTCCATACATAATTGGTATTCAAACGATTGAACAGGTTCTTTACAACTAAATAAGGAACAATTTCAACATTATCCAAAAGCGTGATGTATCTCTGCAGGCGGAGATCAACCTGCAGGAACCATGGTTTCCTCCCGGTGTTTCTTTCCAGAAATATATCGACAAAACCTTCTTCTAATGAGGGGGTATAAGGTAAACCACTGGCCACCTGTATCAGTAAATTCATATTCCATCTTTCCAATGGTTTAATTCCTAGTAAAGCCGGACCAAAATCTCTCGGGGTTTTGATTATCGAGTTTATAGACAAGTCGTGTCTTCTGTCAAAATCCAAATAATATTCGCGATTGGGACGCTCGGAGACATCTACTCCCCGATATAAATTATATCCATCACTGGATGATGATTCATTGCCTTTGGCAATTGAAAGCGAATAATTCAAAACGCCGGTAAAAAACATACCCACTTTACGTTCCAGTGTGAACTCAACCCCTTTGACACTGGCATAATCGCTGTTATCAAAAACCGTAAAGTGATAAGGAAACCCAATGTGATACGTACTGGCAGCCAGATTGGTGATATCTTTATAATAAGCATTAATATCAAAAGTCCAGTCTTCACCCAATTGCGATTTAACACCAAACTCGTATTGCACGGTTTTTTGATTTTTAATTCTGGGATTACCAATGAGTGGATGGCGATCGGCAACAACATCATGGGATTTGTACATTTCATAAAATCCCGGTTTTTCATAGAAGTGACCATAGGAACTATGAAAAACCACTCTTTCTGTGACCGGGTAAGCAATTCCGATTCTGGGGCTAAAATACTGTTGGGGTTCCACCACCGTCTCCTTTGCCGGAAACCATTCGCTGGTGGATTCATCTAATATACCGGCAATATAAATATCTTCCCACATGCTATGATGGGCATTAAAATAATCAAAGCGTAAACCAATATTTAATACGAACCGTTCATATTCCATCTTGTCCTGAATATAAACGGCAAATTCTTCC
Organism: uncultured Calditrichota bacterium; assembly: GCA_964489835.1. Lineage (GTDB taxonomy): Bacteria > Calditrichota > Calditrichia > JAJRVZ01 > JAJRVZ01 > CAZBBC01. Next base: position 10,062 of record CAZBBC010000116.1, on the reverse strand, counting down.
GGTTTATATTTAAATATTTCGATATAATGCGGGGCGTTGGCCCAGGGTTGTATCCAGCGATCCCGCTCAACCGTATATTTGGTGTATTCCAGTCCAGCTTTGATCTCATGATTGTGCGCTACCTGGCTTACGATATCAAATTTAGCCGTGTAGGTGTTTGTTTCATTCTCCTCATATCGGCCGTAATCCCCGGTAACGTAGAATCCATCGGCATTGAGACTGCCCTGTTCCCAGTCTGAATCATTTAAAATCAATGAATCAAGTACTTCGGTGTCGGAATAGAGGTGCGCCGGGTAATCACTTATCTTAAATTGTTTATTTGGATTAGATCGCAAATATCCTCTAAGGTAACGTGATAATCTTATCGTATAAAAAGTTTTCTCCCCCAACGCATGGGTGAATTCAATAGATTCCCTGTCAACGATCGCCTGTCGGTCTTCATAACCATCCGGATTATATTTCCACTGATGATTATACGGTTTATAGTAGTGGCGTGATCTTTGAATATTGGCGTTAATTTTTATGTTTTCCAGACGATAGGTCAATTTGGTATTGAAATCCCGGTTGGCGTCGTATCCAAATTGCATGTGGCTATAATAATTGGAATAGCGACCGGATATAAAAAAAGACAGATTATCTACAAATGGTACCGGTCCGGAAAAAGTTCCGGTATAATAGCCATTTAACGGTGATCCAAACAGCTGAGGCAGGTCTCCAACGCCCGGAATAGATTCAAATTCCGGAACATTATATTTTGAAAATCCGACCGGATCATAGGCGGTCGGGGACGAAATTAAGCTATCCGGTTTTTCGCTGCTCGAGCGATAGGAGCGAACTGCATCGCGGTATTGATCTTCCTTTCCGGCAGGAATGGCAACTAAATCCGAGGATAACATCCAATCCTGTTTACGGAAGGGTGATTCGTTTAACCAGTGAGATTCATATTCGAATCGTCCGCTATATTTCTGAGTGGTTCCTTCTTTGGTTACAACATTAATGACCCCGGACATGGCTTGTCCGTACTCTGCGCTAAAAGCACCGGTCATTACCTGTAATTCCTGGATCAAATACTTATCGAGAAGAACACCCCCTGCACCGGATTTATAGAACGGATCCTGTACCAGTATACCATCAATCATATAGGCGACTTCTCCTGAACGTCCGCCCCGTAGATGTAAATTACCTTCAGCATCTGAAACAAAGCCTGATTGGGCCGCAATTGCATCACTGACTTCCTGAATAGGCATTTCAGAGAATACTTCAAAATCAAGTGTTGCCGTTTTTGTCGTTTCATCCCGGTTAATCAATGGTCGTTCCGCTTTCACCTCAATGGTTTCACCTTCAATAATTGATATTTCCAGGTCAAAGTCTACCCGCGTCGTTCGATCGGTGAAAACCTGAATCTCTGTTTTAGTTATTGTTTTAAAACCGATCATTATTGCCTGAACATTATACCTTCCGGGTGGTATATTCAGAATGATATAGACGCCATCCAGATCGGTAGCGGCTCCCAGACGGGTGCCCTCAATAAGCACATTCACACCCGGCGCCGGTTCGCCATTCTCTTTATCCTTGATGATCCCGGTTATTTTACCGGTCGTACCGGCATACAGGTATGAATAGGTCAGAAGGAATAGCATACAGGCGGCCAATAATTTTTTTGTGATCATAGGGATCATTCCTTTTTTTTAAAGACGCCTGGTTTCATGACGATCTCCATTTTTTACAATAAACCTACTAATACAACCAATAATGCATCCTCTACGAGGATACGATTATTGGATTATGTACTTTTTTCAATTAGCAACAGATTAACTTACGATAAGTCTGGAGTTATGGTTTTATTCGATATTTTTCTTTTACATAGCAAGATGAGTAGGACATTCAAAAGATTTTTATTCTGTTATCCTGTGCAATGATTTTTTATCCACGGATAATCCGTGGACAAAATCTTTTTTTGATCGCAGCATCGCTGCGCCATGAATTACTCAGGTTAAGTAATTATTCTAGTAACGAAATTATCCTGAGGATCCTGTCACAGAAAATGTAAAGTATTAAATGATGCTATTTACTGTTAGACAATATTTCCGGTAGGTTTATCATATTTTATACAATTGATTTACTTTCAGATCACTTTTCGTCGCTGTTTTAAATACATGTCACCCCTGATGGAGCTTATTACTTTTTTTTGTACGTCTATTTGCTATAAACATTTCACCGCTACGCGGTTTAAAAACTTACCACTTAAATTCACATTCCCAAAATCCTGGATAGGAAATATGTTTATCGCAAATAACAAAACTTTAATTTCCAAAACCCTGATGGGGTGTTATGTCTATAGAAAATCTCTCATCTGAATATTCAGAAACCCCAGCGGGGTGACATATATTTGACAAATCTACAGAGGATCTTATAAATAAAAACCTGTGATTTATTCAGTACCTACCGGCAAATTTGTCTTATTTAATCAATGTCATTTCTTTTACATCCGTAAAATTCTCCGCCTGTAAACGATAAAAATATTTCCCGGAGGGTAAATGAGACGCATCCCAGACCACTGCTTTTGCACCGGCAGTCATGTCTTTGTCAATAATCGTTTCTATATGTTGTCCGAGGAGGTTGAATACAGTGATTTTAACATGTGTATTCTTTATCAGATCAAAACGAATGGTTGTATTCGGATTAAACGGATTTGGATAATTCTGGTATAGCTGGTATGACTGGGGCATGCCGGTCACAGTATTCTCCGGTATGGACAAGATCAGATCTTTTACGCCTTGTGTCGGGACACTCAGATATCTTAATTCTTTGTACACATCATTACCACCCTCGCCTTTGCGGAAGAAGAAATGTAACTTGTCACTGGCGGTGCGGGTCTGATCACACGGATATTCACTGGCCCATCCCGCATCCTCATAAACCCAGGCCGGACCGTCCCAGGTGTCACCGTTGTCTTGGGATATCATTACATAGATCCGATATTTATACAGCAAAGAATTACCGCCAGAACCGGTGGTATCATAAACATCCGTATATGCATAGTAGAGAGTGCCGTCAGGGTCAATCGCCGGGCTATTCATGACATCTTCTTCATCGGGACTTCCGCCGACATCCGGTTGAGCAATTCCATCATTCAGAAGTTGCGGAAAACCGATTTTATTAATATTCCATACCAAACCGTCAAAGCGAAAATCCCAGATACGGTATGAGTTAACAGATTCTGTTGTATCTTTGCCGATGCCAAATACATGCCAGTTACCCGCTGCGTCAATGAGTGTTGAGAAGGTTCTGTAAACATGACCGGTTTCAAACCATAAATTTTCAGTCCCCGGAATTAACGTTGGGTCGGTCCATGTAAGCCCACCGTCATCAGATGTTGCATATACAATGCGTTCGATGTCAAGCGCATTCTCCATTTTTGCCTGGAAGACACCATAGACTTTATTATTTATTCCGGCATTAATCGCTAGTGGGGGGGTAGAAGATGACCAATCATAAATATAATTTGATTTTAGTGAATCGGTGGTTATTGCAGTCGCTACCTGTATCGGCCTGCTCCAGGTACTGCCGCCGTCGGTGGAACGATATAAACCCACATATTCTCCCGGCTCATAATAAACACCACCTAGCAGCCATAAATTGGAATTGTCCGGCGCAATCGTCATGGTATTATATCTGAAATCCACAACTGTATCACCAACCATAGCATCAATCCTAACATTATCCCATAAACCACCGCCCCAGCCTAAAAGATCGGTCGCTACTATTGGTTCACTGTAGAAATTTGCATCCGGGTTTGCCCGGTTATAATAAGCGAGAATCGGTGTAGAGGCATTTCCGTAAGCGACCGGATAATAGGCATTCATCTCCTCACTAACACCATCGTTGATTGTCCGGTAAACAGACCAGGAGCTTCCGTCGTCGGTTGATGTAGCGGCTACAATTCTACGTTGTCCGCCAAGTTCCCCGGAAGTACCTATATAATAGTAAGCAACTAGAAGATTACCTGTGGTTGGTTCATAAAAGGCCATATTGTTTTCAGAGCGATAAGTACCAATTATTCTAAAATGCGTTGATGAATCGATAAGAACTGTTGTCGATCCGGCAACGGGCAAAACTTCTTGCCCGAAACCCGATGAAGCGATAACCAGCATGGCTATCAAGAAAATAAAAATTTTTGTAGACATATTTTGTTCCTCCTTTTTCCTCTCTGATAAACAGTTAGGATTCAATTTCTGGATATAAATAAATTTCCTTTAGAAAGAAGATTAGAACTTTTCTTTCTTTCAGTCGACTGGTATCTCAATTATTTCCCGGTTATACCCTCCTTTCCTGAAAAAATCTCACATGATTATATGTAAATAATACCATTTACCTTGTGTTAGTGTTTTTCCTTGCTTAGAGGTATGTATATTGTTACAAATATATTTCAATCAAAGAGTGTGGTAAACGTTTTATTAAATATCAAAGCCTTTATAAAATTAGAAACGTGGGTAGATCAGGCAAAATATTACTAATTTTATAAAAAGATGCAAGCGGTTATTGATAAATTATTCAATAATGAGTACCGTCATTATTATCGCTCTTATTTTGATGACCCATGATAAAGTATCATCGCTAAAAGTGCTGCTCTGTCGATAAGCGAATCCCGGATAATAAATTCATCCGGTGAACCACAATTATTTCCCAAGGGTCCCAAACCTTCGATGGCAGGGACCTCATCCCCGGCAAAGGCAATGTCGGAGGTTGTATCAAAATGAACGGCATCAATTGTTATTTCGATCTGTTGGGCAATTTTTTGTATCTCTGTGTAGAACACCTGATTAGCGGGTGAATTTATTACGGGAGCCCGTCCACCCAAGGTCTGAACGCGAATTTGCAAACGATCCCTCGATCCTTTTCTGGCAATCTTTTTAACCTGCTGATCGATCCATTCACCATGTTTTTTGTTTATAAAGTAGGTGGTTATTTGCACGGTCGCATAATCAGGTAATGTACTGATATATTGGTTCGCCTGAATGGTATCAGTAATAATAATGATGCCCTGTTTTTGTCCGGCAAGTTTTTTCCAGTCATTGATTTTAAGAGTTAATTCGGCGATTAAATCAGTGTTCTGATTTGTCCGATGGTTTTTAAAGTTGCTCATTTCGATGATATATTTCTGCATACCCATACAGCTCGTACCCAGTAGACCATGCAAATCGCTGTGCCTCATTCCAATAATATGACCTGATTCCTTCATTAATTCATGAGAGATATTCTGGGAATACCGGCTGTTTAAAAAATAATCCGTCGTAAACAGAACGCCGCATTTTATCTTCTTCAGCAACCGTGTAAAACGCAAGGCCTGCAAGGCTAGTAAAATGACGGCTATCCCCCCTTTACTTTTGGCAATTCCCGAGCCGTACAACTTCCCGCGGTCTTCCCGGAAAGGAACAAAACGGCGATAATCATATTCTGTGTCTAAATGAACACACATCAGAAAATCATTTTTTCCCCGTTCATGATTGGTAAAATATAATATATTGCCTATTTCTGTCTGGGGAAATAACTGTCGTTGAAATCCCAGTTGTTTAAAGCGATCGCTGATCCACTTGCCCAAGGTATTAACTCCCTCGATGTTATGCACATAAGAATTGGTCGATACCATATGGTCGATATAATCAACGGCCGTGGCAAGATGACCGCGTAAAAACCCCCGCACCCTTGTATCCAGTTGCTCTGATTTTCCATTTTGCGGGACAGAGATATCATTTTCTTTCAGTATTTCTCTTCCAAAATAACGAAGAGCCGCAGTATCCAGCATGCGAATTACCAGTTGATCAAAACTTAATCCGGCGATTTCCCCGGCATATACAAAAGAACCGGTTGGATTTAAACTGGCCATGGAATTGATTTCCAGAATGTATATGTTATTCTCCTTATCCATACGAAAATCCACGCGTGCAAAATCATGAAGACCAAGTGAATTGAATGCATCTCTTGCCAATTGACACAATTGTTCGCTGATTTTTGAGCTCACCGGTGCCGGGCAAATTTTTCGGCGCGGCCGGGCCATTTTTTCTTCCAGGGTTTGAATAGCATTCGGATCATTATCGAGATCAATTTCAACGATCGGAAGCGTTTCCAACGAAGAACCATTTCCCAACAGACCGATGGCAAATTCACGGCCGGGGATAAACGCTTCCACCAGGGCCTGCTGCTGAAATTCGGAAATGATGAATGACACGGCTTCCTTTAGCTCCAATTCATTGGTTACCCGTTTGATCCCGAATGATATGGCTTCCATTTTGGGTTTTACAATTGCCGGGAATTTTACACAGGAAAAATCACTGTCACCGGTGGAAAACACCCAATAGTCGGGTGTTGGTAAATGATATCTTGAAAAAATGATCTTTGAAAGTACTTTATCCAGGGCCAGTGCATGAGCCGCCGGTCCTGAACCAACATAGGGCAGACCAAGCATTTCCAGCATAGCCGGAATATGCGTATAACGGCTTTGTCCCTGAATACCGTAGGCCATATTAAAGATCATACCCAGCCGTTCTCCGCTGACCACCCGGGGCATAAAGTTTTGTAAGTCATCGATGATAAATTTATTGCCCTCGAAGATGCGAACATTATGCCCACCTCTCTCCAGGGCGGAAGCAACCATTTCAATAGTCCGGGGTTTATACCGCTCTTTGGTGGGCATTCCGAATCGATAGATCACATCGGAATCCTTGATTTCTTCCTTGTTAAATATAACTGCCACTTTCATATTAATATCCTATCGCGGCACCGTAATCACGTGGATCTGCGGCACCCCATAATTTTTTTTGTCTGCCATTTATCAGTTGAATTACATGAACACGGCCAAACCAGCCGCTCAATTCTGCATACGGTTTTAATCGATAACCCAGTTGTTCCAGTTTTAGAATGGTGGAGTCGGGAAGTACACTGCTTTCAAGCCGTAATTCATCGTTAAGTAAAAATACTCTGGGATAGCTAACTGCTTTGTATAGATCCATCCCGTGATCGATCACATTAATAATCGTCTGCACAATGGAACCGGGAATACGGCTGCTGCCGGCAGAACCGATGACGAGGAAAGGATGGGTCCCCTGTAACACAATGCTCGGGGATTGGCTGGTTTTTTCCCGCTGAAAGGGGATTGGATCACGGTTCATGTCATAACTGTAAGCATAAAAGAAGCCCAGTTCAGGGTTCACAACTTTTGATCCAAAATAGGGACCGATCGATTGGGTGATCGATACGGCATTACCCTCATAATCGATGACCGATAAATGATTTGTTTCTCCTTCTTCCGGATCAGTCTCCGGTTTGACTGTCACCGGAAATGGTTCAGTCAACCGGATCTCGCGCCGGCGTCTTTCCGCTGTGGCAGAGGACATCTGGATCCAGTCCGGAAGATATTCATCGGTATGAGCAATATGATTAATTTGCGCCAGTAAGGCAATATACCGGAAATCGGTTAGGGAATAAGTAGAAAGGTCATAATATTCAAGGAGGTTCAACATTTCAATAACCGACGCACCGTCGCACTGGTCTCCCCGGCTTATCACACGGAAACCACGGTATTCCCCTTCCAGGATCTTACCGGGAAGTGTACGGTAATGTATCAGATCGCTGGTCTCGATCAGACCACCGTTTAATTTCATGTCATCAACAATAGCTGCGGTTAATTCCCCGTTATACATGGTGCTGCTTCCCAATGCTGCCAGCTTTTCTAAAGTCCTGGCCAAAACCGGCTGAAAAAACCGGTCACCTTCGCTGTAAAAATCTCCGTTTTCTTTCAGAAAATGCTGTGCTGTGCCGGGATATACCCGGAAGTGTTTGCCGTATTTAATAAAGGCCTGGTGATACTCAGAATTGATAACGATCCCATTTCTGGCCAGATCAATGGCCGGTTGTATGACTGTCTGTAAAGGAAGCCTGCCGAAGCGCATAATCATTTCTTCCAGGGCAGCCGGACTACCCGGAACCGGTACAGTTTTATATCCGTGACCGATTTTCGCCGGCTGCCGTGTGTCGCCCGGCGACTCGGTGGCACCATCAATACCAATAATTCCGCCTTCGTTTAAGTAAATTAGGATTTGCGAACGACCGCCGAGACTGCACATGGCCGGATCGGAAACCATTAAAGCGAATGCCGCAGCGGCAGCGGCATCCGCCGCATTACCGCCCATTTTAAGAATATGCAAACCGGCTGCAGCCGCTTCCGGTGTGGAGGTAACGACCATACCTTGTGTTGATTCCGCATATTGCTGGGCGAATACTTCCCAACAGAGAAAAAGCAGAACAACCATCTGGATAAAGAACATTTTTTTCATATTATTTTTCATAATATAATTGTTGACACTATTCAACGAACATAGATACACCCGGTCCGGGATCCAGCCCAAGCATAAGCCAAATCGCGAAATAAATCATCCAGAATATAAATAAAGCAATCGAATAGGGTAACATCAGTGACAGGGCTGAACCAATACCGATCTCCTGATCCCTGTTCCGGTAACGTTCCAGCAATCCGAGCAGCATCGGCAGATATGCGGAAATCGGTGAAATAATATTCGTGGTTGAATCACCGATGCGAAATGCCATCTGGGTGATTGCCGGGCTTAATCCCAGTTGAAAAAACAGGGGAACAAATATTGGGGCGGTGATCATCCATTGGGTAAATCCGCTGGTGATGAAAATGTTCAGTATTGCACACAGTACGGAAAACAAAAGTAATGCCGGAATCACGCCGATTTGAATTTCCTGGAAAATATTTGCGCCCTCAATGGCTATAACCGTTGTAAGATTACTGCGGTGAAACAAGTCGATAAACAGGGAGGCCGGGATACAGACCACCAGGAAACCGGCAACGCTGCTTAAACCGCTGGCCATCATCTTCGGAATCTCCTTTGCGGACTGAATCCTACCACTGCCATATCCAAAAGCAACCCCGATACAAATGAAATAAGTAAAAAGAATGAATATAATACCTGAAATCAAAGGCGATTTTGGCAGTAACCGGCCCTCCGGACTGCGCAACAATCCATCTGCAGGAAGAGTCATACTGAAAATAATGGCCAGGAAGAACAGGGTTGCAATACCGGCCAGGATCAGTCCTTTTTTCTCACGCGCATCAACATGCAAGGGATCACGATCATTTTTATATATAAATTCATCCGGGGGATTGTATGTACCTAAATAGGGAATAATGATCTTTTCGGTTATCAGGGTTACAACGGTTGCCAGAATTATGGTTGAACCCATCATAACGTACCAGTTCATCAGGGGATGAACTGGTATGTCAACATTCAAATAACGAATGGCAGACTCTGTGATCCCGGCAAGCACAACGTCGGTACCGGCAACGAATATATTTGCAGAATATCCACCATAAGCGGCGACATAACCCGTACAGACACCGGCAACCGGATGTCGGCCCACGGCCATGAATATAGCCGCACCCAGTGCCGGTGCGATAACAATCCCGGCGTCTGATGCAATATTTGCGCATATGCTGGTCAGAGCGACAACATAAGTGATTAAAAATCGCGGTGTATTTTTAATTAACAAGCGGATCGTGGCCGAAAAAAAACCAACCTGCTCGGCCAGACCAACACCCAGAATCATCAGTATTACCAGACCAACCGGGGCAAAATAGATAAATGTATGTACAAAATTTTCGATAATAGACTGTAGCATACTTCTTTCAAGTAAATTTACAACCTCCACAGTCTGGATCGTCTGACTATTATCCCTGGGATCGAGTTTCAAATAACTGGTTTCCAGTCCAATCTGATTAAGGATATAAGAGAGCAGGAATATCACGAATATCAGAACAATAAACAGAAAAAAAGGATGGGGCAGATAGTTACCTACGCGTTCAATCCAGCGGATTGATGATGTGGAAAACGATTTTAATTGTTTGCTGATATTGAATTTTTTTCCGGCCACAAGTTATTTTTCCTTAACTTGAAAAATATAGATTATAAAGCCCAGTTATTATTTAACCTGATCTATTCATGAATTTTAGATTTATCAAATAGCGACAATAAAGTTTCCCCT
>CAZBBC010000115.1:0-14955 GCA_964489835.1 uncultured Calditrichota bacterium | reverse complement strand
AAGATAAAAGCGATAAGAGACAATGCTGTAGGGACATAGTTTCCATATCCTGATGAAGGAATGTGGATCGCGTAAGGGTATGGTGCACTGTACCCTAATTGTGGGGTGTATAGGAATGCAGAAAATACCTGAGGAACCCTTAAAATTGAAAGTTTCCAACAAAAAGAACATAGGAATACGGATGATCAGAATGCAAATAAAAAATACTTTCATTTTTTACCGGATAGTATTCTTGGCTATCCTGTTATTTAGTCTGATGAAATGTAATGAGCCTAAAACAAATGAAATCAGACCAATTTTAATTAATGGTGAACCCCGATTTGTGATCGGCAATTATCATAATCCTCAGGATTTAGATGAGTTAAAAATATATGCGGAGAATGGCTTTAATCTTGTACGTTGTACTCCTGACCCCAATGCCCTGGATATGGTAAAAGATGCCGGTCTTTATGCCTGGTTGAATACCGGCGGTCTTATTGATTTTTCAAATGAGCAGAATAAACATAAAAAAAAATTGACTGAGTTGGTTAATCGTTTCAAAGATCATCCGGCATTCGCGGTCTGGGAAGTTCCTGATGAAGCATTATGGAACTTAGGATATCCCAGACTTGAGTTCCTTTTTTATGGGTCGCAATGGTCACAGGAACAGCAAGATAGTATATTGAAGGTTTTATCTGTTGCCATACCAGAAAAAGCAAAAGGAATTGCAGAAGGATGTGAGCATTTGAGGCATCTTGATCCTTTACACCCCATCTGGATGAACCATGCCCCGCGAAACACGCTATCTCAACTACGTTTCTTTTCTAAGTCTGCCGATATTATCGGTTGTGATATTTATCCGGAAAAAGAAGGTAGAACCGGACATAGTGATATCATTGATCATAGTTTGTCCGCGGTTGGCGGTTTTACAGATATCATGCAGGATTCTGCACCAGGCAAGCCAATATGGATGGTCTTACAGGCCTTTTCGTGGGAATTATTGCAGACCCCCCTTCCGGAACATTTAAATCCTGAAATGTTCCCGTCATATAAACATTCACGCATCATGGCATGGGACGCTATTTTGCATGGGGCAAAAGGCATATTGTATTGGGGTTCATATAAAGTAAGCTTAAATTCGCTTTTCTGGGACTCTATATTGGGTGTTACGAAAGAAATCGCCGCCCTCGAGTCTTTTTTATTAGGAAATGAATTAAAAGAGAGAATAAAAATAGAGCCCATCCAATTCACTTCGTCTGTTCCAACGCGTGTTGCCTCAACACTCAGAAAACATAAAGATGACTATTTATTGGTGATAATGCAGGAAGATTTGAGCCAGGCAATCAATGTTTCAGGATTGGAGTTTCTTGAGGGAAAAATGCTATATGAATTGACCACTGATCGGAGTTATCTGGTAAAGAATGGACAAATCAGAGTGTGGTTCGGGAAAGAACCGCATGTGTTATGTACATCACGTAAATATGATGTAATACATGAATCACAGTTTGCTCTCAAATGGGATAATAAAGACAATTTTCCCTTAAATGAAAAAAAATAAGTTTCTGTTTTGTTGTGAATGGATGAAGTAGGCAGGATTAACATGATCTATTCAAACCGCAGCCTTCAGTTGCACCAAACTTTTATTAACCACGGATTTCACAGATTAAAACTAAAATAATAATAATTTATAAATGAAATCTGTGACAATCCGTGTAATCCGTGGATAAAAAATCATTGCACAGTTGAGAAATGAATTAAATGGGGTAAAATAAAAATGGAAAACAGACATAAAATCTCATTTTTACTGTTAGCAATATTCTATTTTACGGCAACATTTTTACCAATCATAGCCGCCGAAACATTAATCATCAAAGACCTGCGCTGTGAGTATCTTGAAAACCCTCTGGGTATTGATGTGCTCAATCCCCGTTTAAGTTGGATTCTTGAATCCGATATACGTGGTCAAATGCAAAAAGCTTATCAGGTTTTAGTCGCCTCCACTCGGGAAAATCTTACGAATGACATAGGCGATTTATGGGATTCAGGGAAGATTGATTCGGATCAATCCGTACATGTGGTGTATAAGGGTAAAAAACTTACCTCGCAAATATATTGTTTCTGGAAAGTGCGAATCTGGGACAAAGATAACAACGTTTCATTGTGGAGTAATCCGGCTACCTGGAGTATGGGCCTGCTAAAATCCTCGGACTGGACAGGGCAATGGATTGGTTTGGATACCCCCGGGGTGATAGATCGCAATGATTTTCAATTTTCGAAATGGATATGGTATCCCGGAGGCGATCCGGCAAAAAAGACCTCTCCGGGGACCCGCTATTTTCGGCGAACGGTTGTTCTTCCGCAAAACAGGAAAATCGTACAAGCGCGCTATCTGATCACGGCAGATAACCGGTTTATGCTACATGTAAACGGGGAGATGGTTGCAAAAGGTGATAATGCTTCAAAAGGATATAATATTAACCTGGCCGGTTATCTGAATGCCGGAAAAAATATTATCGCTGTGGCCGCCACCAACAGGGGCCCCGAAGATAATTCGGCAGGATTGATTGGTGTATTGCGCATCGAATTTCAGCAAGGTGATTCGCTTTTTATACCCATGGACAAAAACTGGAGGACATCCGATAAGGAGATACCCGGTTGGAAAAACAGTGGATTTGACGACTCGGACTGGGTAGCGGCACAGGAACTCGGCGATTGCGGTATAAGGCCGTGGGGCGATATATCCATAACCGATCTTCGTACACGTCTGCCAGCGCGCCTTCTCCGTCGTGAACTACACATTTCAAAAAAAGTTAAACGTGCGGTAATATATACATGCGGTTTGGGATTTTTCGAGCTTTATCTGAATGGGCAAAAAGTGGGCGATCATGTCATGGATCCTGCGTTGACCGAGTATAATCAACGCGCGCTTTATGTTACGTTTGACGTTACAGATCAGCTCAACCAGGGTGACCACACGATCGGTGTAATTCTTGGAAATGGGCGGTTTTTTGCCCCGAGAACATCCGCGCATGTTGGCACGCGCACGTATGGATACCCGAAACTGCTTTTACAAATGCATATCGAGTATGAGGACGGAACGGTCTCAAAGGTCGTTAGTGACGAAAACTGGAAGCTCACCACGGATGGCCCAATACGGGCAAACAATGAATACGATGGCGAAGAATATGACGCCCGCATGGAACAGGACGGTTGGGATAGACCTGGATTTGACGCATCCGAATGGAAAAATGCTGTTTTGGTTGAACCGCCCAAAGGTGTTTTACAGGCGCAAAAAATCGAGCCTATGCGTGTAACGCAGACGATTCGCCCGGTGAGTGTCAACAATCCAAAACCGGGTATGTACCTTGTGGATATGGGGCAGGTGTTTTACGGTTCAGTTCGATTAACAGTTAGCGGTCCTGCGGGGACAAAAGTTCAAATGCGCTCTGCTTACAGTTTAAAATCCGATGGTACGTTGAAAACTGAGGATAACCGCAGTGCTAATTGCACAGACATATATATTCTTAACGGCAAGGAAGTTGAAACCTGGCAACCGAAGTTCAAAGGACAGGGATACCGTTATGTGGAAGTAACGGGTTTTCCCGGCGAGCCGACGGTAGACAATTTTGAGGGTCTGGTTTTTCATACGGATATGGATAGCGTTGGCAGTTTCATCTGTTCCAATCCGCTGCTAAATAAACTATACAGCAATGTACGCTGGGGGCAGCGCATGTACCGGCGCAGCGTTCCCCTCGATCCCGATCGTGATGAAAGGCAGGGCTGGCTGGGTGATCCTGCCAAAGATGCCGAAAGCGATGCCTATAATTTTAATGTCGCCTCTTTTTATACCAAATGGCTGCAGGATGTCCATTTGGCCCAGCGTGCAAATGGCGAACTCCCAGACATTGCACCGCCGTTTTATCCTTTTTATAGTGAAAGTATTGTTTGGCCCAGTGTTATCACCATCATTCCCGACTGGTTCTATACTTTTTATGGCGACAGACAAATTTTATACGATAACTATGAGAGTATGAAAAAATTTGTTTTATTTATTGTTGCCCGTCATCAAAAGTCTGATTTCACGGTGGATAAGAATAATCATGGCGACTGGTGCGATGCCTCAACAATGGACCAGGGAACCCAGGAACCTAACGGCTCCACTTCAAGGCCGCTCATTTCTACGGCTTATTTTTACAACAATGTTAAAATTTTAGCAAAGACAGCAGGGATTTTGGGAAGAATAAAAGACGAAGTTTATTTTGCTGATCTTGCAGAAAAAATAAAATCTGGTTTTAATAGGCGTTTTTTTGATCCACGAACCAACACCTACGAAAGCGTAACCCAGTGTTCTTATGTGCTGCCGTTGGCGTTCGGGCTGGTTCCACCGGAAAACCGGGACATGGTTATTGAGAACCTGGTTGAGGATATAATGGTCAAGCATAACGGTCATCTCTCCGTTGGTCTGATCGGTATGCAGTGGTTGATGCAAACGCTTTCGGACATTAGGCGTCCGGAAGTTGCGTATATCATTGCTACTCAGACCACACGGCCCAGTTGGGGCTATATGATTTCCAAAGGCGCTAAATCCATTTGGGAGCGTTGGGATACGGATTCCCGTGATCCCGGTATGAACAGCGAAGCGCTGTTAATGCTGGCCGGAAATCTGGAAGCATGGTTTTACCAGACCCTGGCCGGCATCAATTATGATCCAAAGCAGCCGGGTTTTAAACATATTTTTCTGCGGCCGCAACCGGTTGGTGATTTAACATCGGTCAAATCTTCTTTCAAATCAGTGTACGGTACAATTGTAAGCGATTGGAAAATTGAAGGAAGGTCGTTCATTTGGAATTTCACCATTCCGGTAAATACGACAGCGCAGATTTATATCCCTACAGATGATATGAAGAACGTCCGGGAAAGCGGGCAGGCGCCGGCAGATTCGGAAGGAGTCGAATTCCTGCGACTAGAAGACAGCGCCGCAGTGTATAAGGTGGATTCTGGGAAATATGAGTTTTCTTCAGTCATAAAAGCCATTAAATGATTGGAAGAGTTTTGAGGGCTTGATGGTTACTATGTATTAAATAATATTACCGGAGCACTAGAATTAATTATGGGGTATATTGAAGAAATAGAAAACAAAACACCCCCCTCAATCCCCCCTTCATAGGGGGGAAAGATCCGATTCCCCCTTTGAAAGGGGGCTAGGGGGATGTTTTTTTAAGCCAATAAAAATAATAAGTTAAATGGAAAACAGATGTCCCGATTTTTTCGGGATGACACTACCAAATAGTCGAAGCGGAGATTAAATGAAATCAATAAAATTGATCATAATGCTCCACTCTGTCTTATTTATTTTGACCAATTTTGAGAATCGGACATTTGCTGTTGAAAATATATTGTCGGGATCTTTGAAAACAGAACAATCGCCTGCCGGCGAAAAAAGGATTATTGACCTGATCAACAAAGCAGGCAATGCAGATGCTGACGAAACGCGCCTGGAATTTTTATTAGAACTGAATAAAATACCTGACTTGGAAGAACAGCTGAATGCTGATGTCGAACGCCTGATTGTAGAAATCAAGCGATGGTTGTATGATAAATCATTGACTTATTTTGAACAGTCGCTATTTAAAACCAATGACTATGATTTTGGTATTCAGGAAACATCCCCGATTTATCCCATAACAAAAATATACCGTGCACGAATGATTTTCTGGGTAACACTGGAACATGGCAGGTACTGGAGTATCCCTAAAATACGTCGGGAACGTTTGGATATGGTTTGCCGCCTCCTGGAAGAAGTAAGAGAATCTTTTCCGGAAAACCGACTCATTCGCATGTACCTCGGTGAGCCCACGCCACCAAGTAAGCATTATGAATCTCCTGAAGGTGCTCCGGAATGGGCGGTTCACCAACGGGAAGGTATTGAACGATTGGCGGACATTATCGAATGGTGGATTGACCACCGTCAGCAGATGAACGGAGAATATCGCGGTGGCTGGGATGACGATTGTGAAATGTGGCGCTGGTGGGTGCCGGTACTCATTGCTTTTGATGACCCTAAAATCAAAAAAGCACAATCTATTTTATCGAATGGCCTTTTGAGCCTGAAGAAAATGCAGTTGGGATACACGGATCACGTTTCCGATGTTGAACACACCGCCGAGCCCTCTGCAGATGCTCTGACACCAATGATGCATATTGATCCTGAAAATGAAGAATGGAGCCAAAAAGCGCTTCGCCTGGGAGAGTTGATGCAATCCTATTGGTCCGGAATAAATGAACGCGGCTATTTGCAATTTAAAAGCACCTATTTTAGCGTCGATAGTATTTCATCTAATCCGACAAAAGCATGTGATACGGTATATCATCCCCGGACTGTCCAACCAACGCTCCTTTATTGGCAGCGAACAGGTGATGAACGATTAAAAAGACTTTTTTCCGCCTGGATGGATACCTGGGTGGAGGCTGCCGCGCGCGTTGAAAGAAGCAAGCCTGCCGGTATTATTCCCAGTGCCATTCATTGGCCCGATGGCGGGATAGGCGGTTTGGGTGAAAACTGGTGGGATCCGGAAAATCACCAGGATGAAAGTCCTCTCTACGTTTGGCCTAGTGCAATGCCTATGATGTTGAATACTTTACTATTGACTCATCATATGACCAAGGATCCCAAATATCTGGAACCAATCTGGTCAATGGCAAAAATCAGACTCTCGTATCTCCAAAATCCACCAAAGCAACCGCCTGCCCCGGGAAGTGAAGCCTGGTGTGGCTCAAAATTGGGTGGACTCTCAGCTATTATTGCAAAGTATATGCTGTTAGGTAATTCCACTAGATTTGATCAGTTAATTAAAACAAGCGCTACTCCATATACTGACTTTCGTTTTAATGGTGATCGCGAGTTGCTCGTATCAGCCCTTCATAACAATGCCCAGGCTCTGCGGATAAATTTTCCAGGCTACACCAGTGAAGTTCGCTATACCGACAGAGTATTACGCTTTCCAGCGGTTTTTCTTGACAATAGCATTTACCCGGCAGTCATTCCAACAATTCATCAGCCCAATACAAACTTGCTTTATGCAACGCTAACCGGCGATCCGGGAGATGGGGGATATTTTCCTATTAATGCTGTGCGTTGGATGACCCCGCCACGTGATATTGCCGCACTGGTGACTGAGACAGGTAGAGATCGGTTCCGGGCGGAACTTTATCATTTTGGCGAAAAACCACGTGATATGTCTGCAGTGTTTTATTTGTTGAATCCGGGGACCTATATTTTTCAACTTGTTCCTGATGGGATGTATACAAACAAAGAAAAAACCGTTAAAAAAATTACGGTTACGGATGCAAAAACTCCTATTGCTTTCCAACTGCCGGTGAAGAGGCTCTGCATACTGAAGATTTTCCGGGCAGATAAATAAGTGATTAAGGATAATATTAATAAAACCACCACGCCAGTAGGCGGGCAGGTAAAGGCCTCAGAGAATCACTCTGTGTCTGCCCCGTGGGACGGGATCTATAAACCAGTGAGCCATAAGCATCAAACTAATATAATTTTAAAAATTAAACACAAAGGATGCCAAGAAAGAAAAAAGATCGTGAAGAATAATCGAGTTGGACCTGTAATAAATGGTAAAGTTTGAAGATTAAAAGATGGAATAAAGAGAGTAATTTTATGAAAGATCACAGAGAGGAGAAAATGAGAGTAACCACACTAACCCGAATACTTGTGATAAATCTTATGATTCTAAGTACAGCCCTTTCTCAAGACAAATGGACCGTTATTGTATCTGATAATCAACTCAAGGATGAAGCAATTAAAGTGGCAATCAATGATTTGACAAGTACCGGTAACCAATTGGGACTATCATTCTGGGTCGTTAACAAGGACCTGAATAAAACTGGCAATATGATTATTATCGGCAATCCTGATCGAAATAAGTTAAGCAAGGAATTATATACCGCCGGCAACGTCAAAATCGAGAAAATCGAAAATCCTGAGGGATATCAGATTATCAGTCAAAAACGCACCGATGGTAAAAAGATTTTTATATCGGGTGGATCAATCTCCGGCGATGTTTACGGTCTTTACTGGATCTGGGACAGGTTGCGGGTCAATAAGCAAATGACTCAGATAAATGTCCGGCGTGAATCCGCCCTTCCGATCAGGTACACCAGAGTAAGGGTAAGGTCGAAAGAGGATATTCAGCGCGCGCTTCGTTATGGCCTCAACACGGTTTATGTTGGCGATCAGCTGGGACTTGGCCAGTGGGGGGTAGAACCGGAGGATACTGAAAACCGGGAGAAAAGGAAAGAAGTCAAAGAACTGATTGCCTATGCCCATAGGCTTCACCTCAAATGTCTGGCCTTCGGAACGGAATTTACCTATCATCCGGCATTGCTTGAAGAATATCAGGCCACACTCTCACCTTGTGATGAAAATTTATGGCGCGCACTGCAGGAGAAATACAGACGTATACTCTCGGCAATGCCGGAGCTGGATGGTGTAGCGACTTTTACCGGACCGGAGCAAAGTTTTTGGGGAAATTATAAAAAATTCGATCTGATGCATGACGATGAAAGTTGTGAATGGCCACTTGAAAAACGTTATCGCACTTTTGTTAAAAAAATACATGAAGTCGTCGTCGGGGAATTTGGCAAGATTTATCATCATCGTACCTGGATGACCAATATGTATGAACAACAGGCTCGCTATGAAGTATATCAAAAAATATTTACCGATGATGTTCCCGTTGAGAATCTGTATCTGATCCCTAGTTTTACTCAAAACGATCGTTGGTGGCATCAGCGCTATAATCCCACGTTTAATCAAACACCGCATCAAATGCTCGCTGTTCTGGAGCCGATGAATTATTATGAGAGTTCGAAGTCAAATATTTTTCCGACGTATCCAGGTACCTATTTTCAGGCCGGATTACAATCTGTTCTTGAAGTTCCAAACAGCAATCTGAAAGGACTCAGTTTCGATCTGTATGCGGCAGAAGACCATAAAACGCCTCGCTTAACCGCCTATACGGTATTTCGTCTGGGATGGAATTATCTTGAAGATCCGCGACAGATAGCTGAAGATTTTTGCTCAATCTATTTTAACCCTCAGGCGGCAAAAGGGATGGCTGATATTTATTTGCTTTCTCCGGTGGCCTATAAATATGGATTGTTTATCGAACCGGTAGCCTATGGCGAGTTCAATTCCTTGCCGCATATGCGGGTTGGCACCTTTCCGGCCCAGGGTTATCCGGTGATCGATAAGGGCAAAGAACATTTGGCCTTCTGGCGGAAAGTCTATCTGCGCTGTAAACCCTGGCTGAATGAGACCTATAACGATCTTGATCATGGACTGGCTGTTGCTAATCAAATGCAATCAAAGTATATCTCTGTAAAACCCCTGATCGCCGACATTGATTTAGCCGAAAATGTTGAGAATTCACTGGCTATGACCCGATTGTTGGTTCAAACGAATAATGACTACGTCAAAACCGTTTTTGCCTATTTTGCTTACAGAGATGAACCCTCCGTGCAAAATAAAAATAAACTGGCTGAAATTTTTTATCACCTGGAAAAAACAGTCAATGACTTTAAATCTGTACCACAGTTTGATTATAAACTTTTTGGTGTTGAACAGATCATCCGCAATGTAAAACAGATCTTAGCAGATCCTGTCAAAGCGCAAGAGTTGCTGGTATTGGCACCGTCCTCCGAACAAATTGAAAAAGCAGTCTTCAAATTACACGAACAGTATCAAAAGATTTTATCTGAGAATCAAAATGATTTGAATAAATTGGTACATTTTGAAGCGCAAATCGACGGGCGGGATATCCTCAAAATTCACCAGGGAAATTATGAAATAGAACATCTGCGCTGGGATCCGCCGACGATAAAGAACTGTCTATTTTCCGCCCCTTTACCAGAAAAAAAAGTGACGGTGATCATAAAGGTCCTCCAGTCAAGAGAATTGCAGCCGTTTGTTCTCGAACAACCAAATGAAAAGAATAATTACACGGCGCAAATTTATATATATGATATTCCTGAAGGGCGGGACTGGGTAAAATTTGATCTGTATTATATCGATAAATCACCCAAAGAATTAGAGCTGGAGGTGCCGTGGCAGTGACTTATAAATTTCTGAAATTTCTCAGTATCCTATTTTTTTGCACGCTACTAATCAACGTCGGGCTGGGCCAAACCTCGAAAGATCATATGGAATGGTGGCATGAAGCACGTTTTGGCATGCTCATAACCTGGGGATTATACTCGATTCCGGCCCATGGTGAATGGATTATGTACCAGGAACATATTCCTTTCGACGAGTACAAGATCCTGGCCGATCAGTTTAATCCTAATAATTATAATCCGGCGGAATGGGTGGCCCTGGCCAAAGAAGCTGGAATGAAGTATATGGTGATCACCACCCGCCATCACGATGGATTCTGTCTCTTTGACAGTAAAGTGTCTGATTTTACCTCTGTCAAAACAGCTGCCAAACGAGATCTGATTGCTGAATTTGCCGATGCCTGTCATGCTGCCGGGATGCGTCTCGGTCTTTATTATTCATTAGTTGACTGGCGTTTCCCCGGTGTGCTGCCACATGGTACACGGGAAGGTAATGCCGTTTATAAAGATCTTGTCGATCAGGCCCACGCCCAGGTGCGAGAACTGTTAACCAATTATGGTAAAGTAGATATCCTCTGGTACGATATGCTTGTCCCCTATGATCCCCAATTGTGGCGTTCAAAGGAATTGAATGAAATGGCCCGTCAAATGCAGCCGGATATTATTATCAATGATCGTGCCGGTGTCGTGGCTGATTTTAGTACACCAGAGAATACAATTATTGCCCAGAATAATTCCTGGGAAGCATGCTATGCTATGAATCGTACCTGGGGGTATGCGCGCTTTGACCGTAATTATAAACCGGTTCCTGAACTTCTGCGACTTCTGGGGTCGTGTGCCTCTCAGGGAGGAAATTTTTTGCTGAGTGTAGCACCTGATGCTGATGGACGGATCGATATCGAATCGGTGGAGCGATTACGGTCAATCGGGCGCTGGATGAAAACCAACGGCAAAGCGATTTATGGCGCAGGACCCTCTCCCGTGACCGCACCTAATCTTGGTATGGAGACCCGCGTCGGTGATAAGGTCTATCTGCTTCTTCAACGCTGGCCCGGTGCAACAGTGCCACTTGCCTGGATTGGAAGCAAAGTAACATCAGCGGTTCTTCTGGCCACCGGCCAACAGGCACAAATCGAACAAAAGGGCGACCGGGTCTGGCTGCATGATCTGCCGGTTTATCCCATTGATCCTTATTTGAATGTAATTGAGCTGAAGTTTGATGGCCCGCCCCGCGCATCATCACCGGCTTACAGGTAGATATTATCGGTTGCTGCAAATTGAAAGATTCTCGACGATTAGCTAAACAGGAAATAAATAGTTATCATACTTAAGTTTGGGGGAATATTATGAAAGAAGTTGCCATGAATCAAAGGTTTAAAAGACTACGCGATTTAGCAGGTAAAAATGTAATTATGACAGTTGTTTTAGTCTCATTTTTTCTTTTGTGTGTACCAGGAGTTTCCTATGCAAATACTGTCCAATGGACATTCCGCCCCGTATTTGGTGAAGCGGATAGTTCGCCGGCGGTGGGTGATCTGGATGATGATGGTATTTCCGATCTTGTTCTTTGTACGACGGCGGGCAGAGTTTTTGCGCTCGATGTCAACGGACGTCAAAAATGGTTTTATGATACGGAACAGACCATCAGCAGTGCACCGACGATTTCAGATGTGAAAAGTAAAGAGCCGAAAGTATTTGCCATTACCAATCCGGGTCAGCTGGTTTGTCTGGATGGTAAATCCGGCGCCCGGTTCTGGACATATAACATGCCTGGTAAATTTGATTGGGGAACAACGGTTGTTACCGCCGCGGATATTAACCAGGACAATCGGGATGAAATCATTGTCGCTGACAATGAAGGTAATATGGTCTGTCTCGATAATGAAGGATCACCACTCTGGATGAGAAAATATCAGAGCGGTTTCAATTCAGCTCCTGCCATTGCCGATCTTGATAGTGATGGTCAGTTGGAAATTCTTATCGGCACAAAAAAATCTCCGCTCGTTTGTTTTTCAAAAAATGGGGATGAACGCTGGCATTGGGAACAGGATGGTTCAGTGACTTCGAGCCCGGTCGTGTGCGATTTAAATAGCGATAATCAACCGGAAATCCTTGTGGGTCAGGGTGATGGAATTTCGATGCTTAATAACAAAGGGAAAGAAATATGGCACTATCGGATGAAAAAACAAATCCATGATGCGATTGCCGTGGGTGATATTGATGGTGATGGTTTTGCGGAAATCATTGTTGTTGATCTATTCGGCCAGGTGGTTTGTCTGGATTACAACGGTCATTCAAAGTGGACCGCTAATGTGGAGCAACGTGTCCGCCGCTCACCGGCCATTGCTGATCTTGATGGTGATTCCGTACCGGAAATTATTATTGGTGGTTACAGTTCAGCCCTGCATATTTTTGATCCCGACGGCAATCTGAAAGAGCGAATTCCGCTCAAAAGACCGATGAATTCTTCGCCTACGATTATTGATTTTCGGGGTGATCATACATTAAGTCTTATTGCTGCTACGGAAGCGGATATCATTGCTTATACCTGGATGGATTCCAAACCAATGATTAAACCGCCGGTTTTATGGGCCGAATACAGGGCCAATTCCTCCCGAACGGCATCGGTTATTCAAGCGCAGCCGAAAAAAGGTATTCAAATTAGTGATTTGAGTTACGGTGGTCTTTATGTAGGTCCTAATGATTTTCAGGTTACGGTGATGAATCCGGAAAAAAAACATTTGACGCTCCGGTTGGAAATTACCAAAAATAACACCAAGCCGGTTATAAGTACCCTTACATCTTCTGATTCTGTCTTTACTAATAAAATGCCCTATACAATTATTGGTCAGAGCGCTGTTAACCTTCAATTTGTTTATAAACTGTTGGTTGGGAAAAAACTACATACAATGCGTGAACGGTCCTATTATATCGTTCCTTTTGCAAAAGATGTTGCTGACCTGCATCAAATGCTGGCCAAAGTCAAAGCACAGACCCCCCATTTAAAAGACCAACGTTATGTTCAGGATCGATTAACCATTATGTCAGATAAAATCTCAAATATTGAAAAGCAGACAAAATTGGCCGGAACGCTTCCCCCACCAGAACGGGCAAATTTAGTTGATAAGATGACATCCTTACGGTATGAGGCAAAGCGGTTATTGGCTATGACCCAATCGGCCGCAGAAACAGGTAAATTATTAGCCGTACAGGTTGCGAATCCATGGGCACCTTTTGGTGGTATTGATGAAATTGCGGAGGGACGAACGGCCGGATCTGACTTATTGATCGAAGCATTTGGAGGCGAAACGGAACACGCAGCACTAAATCTGACGAATTTTAACAGTCGGCCGCTAACGGTAAGAATCGAAGCAGAACCGGTAATGTCAATGAAGGATTCATCCTTAATCCCGGCACAAAGGGTACTTTCGTTTCACGAAGTTCTGAATGTACCCACTCAATCTTTGGATTATTCAGCAGATGCACTTCCTTTAGTGGGGCAGGCGCAGACGATCATGATCCCGGCCTGGGATGTCCGGCAGCTCTGGATTGATATCGACGTGTCAGACCTCTCCCCAGGGAATTGGCAAACGGTCCTGCGTTTCCGTACACTGGAGGTCGAGCCCATAGAAGTCGCGTCTGACCTTAGAATTCAAGTGTGGCGTGCCCATTTGCCGGAGCAACAACCGCTGAAACTTTGTCACTGGGGGTATGTGCACACATCCGTACTCAAGGACCAGCCCGAGGCGGCACTCCGGGATCAGGTCGATCATGGTACCAATGTTTTTGTGGCGACCAACACCTTTGCTCCCAAGGCCACCTTCGATGAGGACGGTGATATCATCGGCGATATTGATTTTTCTCAACATGATCAATATGTTAAGCAGCATTCACCACATGGCATTATTCTTTTCTTTAATTATCAGAGTAGTTTAAGAGGTCCGGCCAAAAGATTTACACCGCCATGGATTAAAGCGTATAAACAATGGTTGAAGGCCTGGGTGGATCATATGCAGGAAATAGGTGTTGGATATGAAAAATTCGCTTTCTATCCCATTGATGAGCCAGGATTAAGGGAAGGTCTAGTTGATGATTATATTTCCTATTCCAAGCCGATCCGGGAAGTAGATCGACGAGTACAAATTTACACTGATCCTGTTGCCGGTGCGACACTCAATGATCTGAAAAAAATGACTCCCTATGTGGATATCTGGTGTCCCAACCGGAATGGTTACCTTCTGGATAAAGGCCTGGAAAAATTGAAATATATCAAATCCACGAGGAAAACCATTTGGACCTATGAGTGTGCGGCTAACGCAAAACACCAATCGCCATTGGGATATTACCGCGCCCAGGCGTGGTTGGATTGGTATCATGGTTTGACCGGGATCGGATTCTGGTCCTATTGCACCTCCCAATACGATCCGTGGTATACGCCGGTTGGCGGCTCCGATTACTTATTGATCTATCAAGGTGAAGGTGTCATAAGCAGCAAACGCTGGGAAGCAGTTCGTGACGGGATAGAGGATTACAGCATGCTGATGCAACTGAAAAATTTGCTTGATAAGGCGAAGGACCGCAAAGACATTGCCGACACCATCCGGACAGCAAAAGAATTTTTATCCAAGGAAACATCAACCCTTGCCCAGTATTGTAGCCTGGATAAAGATGGTACTCTTCCCGGTGCCAGTGGATTAAGTGTCGTCCGTCAGGTGGAGGATGTACGCTGGAAAAAATTCATAGAGGTACGTCGTAAATTAGCGGAGTATTTAGATGTTTTATCCAATTAATACCCACCCCGTCTCCCCGCCTGAGGCGGGTCGACACCCCTCCCTGCAAGCAGGG
>CAZBBC010000114.1:0-15063 GCA_964489835.1 uncultured Calditrichota bacterium | reverse complement strand
GCCAAATCCAGCCAGGAATCATTGTTAAAGTCCCCGGCAACTATGGATTTTCCATGATAAGCGGGGAGCTCCACACGATTTTCGGTGATAAAACCTTTTTCGGAACCATACCAGATCCAGGCATTAACCCGGCTGAAATGGCTGTCCGCAGAATTGGCAATGGCCAGATCATTAAAACCATCTTTATTAAAATCAGCCACCAGACCGTCCCTTGAACCACCACCCGGAAGTTCTATTCGCGTCCGGCCATCGATATAGTTTCCATTATTCAGATAAATAAAAGTATTTTCCTTTTCTGTATGGCCGTGCCCACTGGGTAAAAGTATATCAAGATTCCCATCATTATTAAAATCCCAACGATTAATGATCTGAATCCGACCCGTGGCAGAAACATAGAGATTACTCCCTGCATCCAGAAACCATCCATCCCGAAAATCTTCAAAGGAATCCTCAGTCCAGCTGCTTTGCGCAAAAATACTGGTTGACAGAAAAGCGATAACGATAGACAGAGATACCATCAATCCTAATCCAAAAGCACACGGATTATTCAAAAAATCCTTGATACTACTTTGCATAGGAAATTTCGCTCTTTTTAATGGTAATGCCATTGATACGTTCATTATCAATACTATAGATCTCATAAGTAACCGAAGGATCGGGTAAGGTTGTATTAAATGTAATGAATCCAAAGGATTGCTTTTCATTATAACCAAACAAAGCACCCGGCATCAACTCATGAAAATGTTGATTGGTCAAACGGGAACTGCTGAATTCATATAATGGATAGAGACCCGGGTGTTCAATCTTCCAGGCATCGGAACGGTGCCGATCAGCGGAAAGCAGAATTGCACCGCTGATCTGATTTTTCGCAAGAAAATCAAATATTTCTTTTCGCTCTTCTTTGAATCCATTCCAGGTATCCCGCGCCTCCCCTTTTGAGGCCAATGACCAGGGAACCGGAGAAACAATAACTTTTATTTTTGCTTGGGATTTTTTTAATTTCTCAAGCAACCATTTTTTTTGGAATGGTCCTAGCATGGTTGGATTATCGGCAAAAGGATTTGTACGATAGGTACGGCCATCCAGCATAAAGAAGTCCACGTCGTCGATAGAAAAAGAGAACCAGCAAGCCGGCCATTGCGGATCACCGTAAGAGGGGTTATTCCAATTTTCCTCAAATATACCCAAAAGGGGCATTTTCCAGGCGGGTTTATCTTTGTAAGGCCCCAGCCAGCAATCATCGGTGGCGGCATCGTGATCATCCCAGATGGCATACACCGGGGTTCCGGATACTAGCCGGCGAAATTCCGGACGACTCTGGCGGCGATAATACGTATAATAATGTACGCCGTTAGGCATTTCCGGCATATTGATATAGACATTATCACCTAGCAATAACAGGGCATTAGGTTGATGACTGTTAATGGTGTCCCAGATGCGCTCGTTCCAGGGCACAAAACCGCCCCCACCACCAAAAGCGATGGAAAAATTCTCCCGCGTGCCCTCCTGCGGAAAAGTCTTAAAGCTCGGATAATGAGGACCCAGGGCTGATCGACCATCAATGAGTACATCGTAATAGTAAGTCGTCAATGGAGAGAGCCCTGTAAGATCTACAATTGCGGTATAGTCTTTTTCTTTTTTTGTTTTGACCAAAGGAGAACTGATCGCAGAGGTCATCTCTTTTGAGGTAAAGGCGACAACCGTCACCTCCACTTCCTCAACGGTTCGCACCCAGACCCGTACGCTTTGCGCCGTCATACAACCCAGCATCGGACCATGCAAAAGCTGAACATGAAATTTTTGCTTCATTTGTTTAAAAGCCTTCAGTTCGGTCAGTGGTTTTAATACCTGACGTGGTCCGGCCAGGAAGCGTTCAAATGGTAATCCTTTGCTAAGCGCTTTATTGAGGCTGGTTATCGCCGCCAGTGAGTCTCCGAGATGGGCACGAGCCACAGCCAGGTTGTAGAGCGATTCCAGATCGTCCGGATCGGATTTCAGTAATTCCTGACAATAATCGGCGGCATCCTGATATTTCCCTTCAACAATATCCAATATCTGCCGCTGGCCCCGCCGCTTATAATATTCTTTAATATGTTCGGTAAAAAAACGGCGGTCCCAGGCATTTTCACTGCCAAAATAAGGATGTTTTTCACCCTGAAGATAGGCATCCGGAGGAGCAAATTCACCCATTGTTTCTTTTCCCAGTTCTGTTTCACAGGTCATAAAACATATAGACAGGATGAACAGGATGAGATAAAATGTTTTATTCATGATTAATCCTTAAAAACTTTGTCAGTGGAACAGTTTTTTAACCGCGATCTAATTCCCCCTTAAAAGGGACTGTTGCAGATTTGATTTATTGGCACAATTTATCAGAATTGTATGATCTGTCTCCCCCCGCCAGTGGGCGGATCTTCGACCTTGATAAAGGGGGACTAAGGGGGATATATACTCTTATATGCTATTTATTAACATCCCCCTAACCCCCTTTTCTAAGGGGGAATAGATTTTGCTTATTCGATAGCACAAATGAACTTTTGTTCAAAAATAACCTATATTGCAACAGCCCCTATTAAGGGGGATGTTGACTATTGTAATTCGTAATACGAAATAGAGACGTTGCATGCAACGTCTCTATAATTCATATGAATCATTATGACAATACTTTTCCGACCATCGGCTAATTAATAATTATTTATATTCCCTTCCATCAGGTGGATAAGGAACGGTAACCACTTTTTGTTTATACTTTACCGGTTTAAATCCTACCGGCCGTTTGACGACATAGGTCAGATCATCTAAATAAACATCCACGAATTTACCCCCTTTGCGCGGATTTAAGATGCCAAAGCGATCAAAGGTGGCCCCTGTTTTGCGCTGTTCAACGGTCAGATCAGCAGTAAAAGAGGTGGTATCCAGGGTAACGGTTATCCGGCCGGCATCGCCGGCATTCGGATCATAATCAAATGAGAAGGGACGTTTGATGCGGTCAGGGATATATATAGGCCCGTGTTTTTCAATAGATATATCTTGCCTGGGAGAACAGACTGCTGTGAAATAGTAACCAATCCGTGTTTGATCCATCACTTCAATGCCGAGAAATTGATGTGGTGGATTTCCTTTGTATTCACCCTCAACATCTGCCATTATTGCCTGTCGGTTAAAATAACCAAAAAGCATCCGACCATCGACGGCTCCTTCTGAAAAAGTAATCCAGCCGGAAAACTTGATCGGATCTTCCAGATTCAGTTTTCCAACATCATCCGCATAAAAACCATGCAGTGGATCTTTTACTTCCGTACCCCAAAAACGGCCGCCGATCTCTCCGGCTGATTGACCGGCCCAGTTGGTTTCTGAATAACCAAAATTCTCGCGGGCATGAAAATCATCCTGCACAAAAGAAACCTTGTTTCCCTTTCCATCCCAATGGGGATCCTGAGACAGATTTATCTTTTGTCCGTTAACCGTCAAATCGGACAGATAAAATTCCATACTGCCATGATACATCTGCATATTATAGACGCCAAAACGATTGATAATGCTTAATTCTTCACGATGTCCGGGTAGCAGGAAATAGCTCACCGGTGCCTGATCATCAAGGCGGAAAGTAATTCTACCTTTCAATTGGGCCGCTTCCTTCTCAATATCCCAGAGATGATATTGACCTTTTCGGTACCAGTGATCAAGCAGTCCGGCATCACGGGCTTTCAGAAGAAGATGGTGCAGCTGTTCCCGGGTCATTTTCGGATCGGCTTTTTGGGCCCTGGCAAAAATGGTATCTTCATGTACATTTGAGGCACTGCCAATAAATTCAGCCAATTGGGGATGAGGCCATGAATCAGCGACCGTGACATCCGGTTCATAGATCAGCTCCCAATCATGAACCGAACCATCGCCGGGAATGATTATATCCGGATTCAAGATCGCTCCCTTGTTGCGACCGGTCTTATAATCTATATGGAATCGGGCATGATTCTTTTTGACCGGACCCATCCGGAAACCGCAGGATGACCAGACCCGCCAACCCTGTCTTTCCGCATTAAAAAAACCGATATAAAAACCTTCACCTTCCTTTTCAGGAGCGATTAGGGCTAATTTCCCTGAGGCGGAAAATTTATCCTTAAATGAGAGTGGTCCGATAGGCATGGCATAATATGCGGGTGTAGTCGACTTCCAGATAATACCACCGATTTCACCTGAACCAGCACCCGTGTGGTCCGTTGGCAGCCAGCCAAAATCTTGCGTGATTGTCGGGCAATCACTGCAGACCACACGGTTATTAATACCTTCCCATCCGGGATCATTATCAAAGTTTTGATGGATCTGGGTGATGATGCTTTTGTCATTTTCTCCTGCATACACGGCAAAAAGAGAGAATAAAATAAATAAACTTAGTGTAAAGGGATAAAAAATTTTATTTTTTCTTCTAATATTTGGTTTAAAATATTTTTTGCTTAAAATATGACGATTGATCATAATTCTAAAATATCCTTCTTAGGTTAGGTAACCATTGTATTTCCCCCTTATTAGGGGCTGTTGCGGATTTGATTTATTGGCACAATTTATCAGAATTGCATGATCTGTCTCCCCCTTGAAAAAGGGGGACTAAGGGGGATATATACTCTTCTATGTTATTTATTTACAACCCCCTAACCCCCTTTTCTAAGGGGGAATAGATTTTGCTTAATTGATAGCACAAATGAACTTTTGCTTAAAAATAACCTAAACTGCAACAGCCCCATTTAAGGGGGCATTATAATTTAAGTTCGTGTAAACTATTAATTATTCCAAATAATGCCTGCTCATATGTAGAGACGTTGCATGCAACGTCTCTGCCACCAAAACCGTCTCGACCCATCGATTGTGTTTAATACAAATCAAATCCAAATATCTGTGCGTCCTTCAATTGGAATTCGATTTGCACCGGGTTATCGCCGAGGGATCCCAGACTACCCTTCCAGGATATTTTATGGGCGATGTCATCTCCTTCAATTTCAACCCAGTCAAAACCACTGAGAACAGATCCTTTACAATCAAGCAGACGAACCAGCATGTTGCCAACCACTTTGGCATTAATAGTCATCGAAGAGGCATTCAGAAGGAGCGGTTTGGTCTTCAAAGTACCGATATTTATTGAAGCTTCACGGGAGACATAACGATCGCGTGGCATCCGCGCCAAACCAATCTGCCGTTCGTTAAAACGATCGACTTTATGTCCCCGGGCATATCCGGCATAATATAGATAGGTTTCCTTATCGACAATAATTTGTTCATCCCCCCAGGCATGAGCATGATCCCAGGTACCGGGAACCGGGTTGCGGGGAATAAACGGTTCGTGATCGCGTTGCCAGGTCCGACCGTCCCGGCTCCAGGCCAGAACTGTATATCCCAACCCAGCCGCTTTTCGATCGAAGTCACCCATTTCCTTTCCACTTTTTCCCGGTGTCGCATTGAGATCGTCGCGAAGAATTTTTACCAGTCCAATCATTAGATCACCACGGGTGATGACGCCGGACATCGCATAAAATTGGGTTTCTCCCTTCTCAATCGGTGCGCCTATTTTTCCGGTCATGATCGGCCAGGGTTTTTCCCAGGTTATCAGATCTTTACTGATGCTCTCATGTGGTGTTCGCTGATTATCATTCCATTGTTCATTTCGGTGCCAAACAGAACAGATAAGAAAGAATTGTTTACGAATAGGGTCCCAATGTAACGAATTGATGTCATGGTTATGTTTAAGCACTGATTCTTTGCTCAACGGTTTCCAGTCCAGGCCATCGCCGGAATAGTCGATCATCAGCCCGTCTTTCAGGTAGCTGGCCAGTATATATCGCTGGGCCGGATCAGAATAATCCACACCACGATCGACAACGGTCACACCAAATTTAATCATATGGGGATCTTTTAAGACACGGTGCGGACGTATCCAATGAATACCGTCCGCCGATTCAATATACCCGATATGCGATTGGCTTTTGTGCTCGGGGGTGTTGTACCACATCCGAAACCGACCCGTTTGTTCATCACGAAGTACTGTCATATAGGGTTGAAAGTTATCATCCCCCCCTTGAGCGCCGGTAATCACCGGTTCCGGAAGCTTTTCCGGATTGTTTACGGTACGGCTGAGAAAAGACTGCTTAGCAATCAGGTAATCATCAATAAACAGATGAGGCCCGGATTTTAAAGCAATCACTTTTTCATCTGCCCTTTGATCACAACTAGCAAAAGTGGAAAGGATAAAAAAAAATGAAATAACGACACATATTTGTAAATAAATTCTCACGTTAACTTTCTCCTTAATGATAGA
Organism: uncultured Calditrichota bacterium; assembly: GCA_964489835.1. Taxonomy (GTDB): domain Bacteria; phylum Calditrichota; class Calditrichia; order JAJRVZ01; family JAJRVZ01; genus CAZBBC01. Next base: position 8,756 of record CAZBBC010000114.1, on the reverse strand, counting down.
TGTTGTTTCTCGCAGCGGCGAAAAATATTTTTTCACGTTTAACCAATAAATTTTTCAATTTCACCAAAATCGAATTTTTTCATTATTTCTTTTATCTGTGATTCTTTTTCTGCTCCTAAACGGGTTAAAGGGGGTAAAACCGCCGGTCCGCATAGCCCGAATTCATGCATCATCACCTTCAACATCGGAATCATATGACTGAAAGGGATATCCTTCTGGTGAAACTCGGCAATGGGATCAATTTTGCTTTGAATCTGCTCAGCTTTTCCTATTTTTCCTTCAATTATCGCCTGATAGAGCTCTGCAAACAAAAATGGTATCAGGTTTCCGGTACTGGGGACGATGCCATCAAATCCAATGGTTAACGCATGGGTTGATTGAACAGTCCATCCGCTCATAATGGAAAAATCCATTCGGGAGGTAAATTTGTCGGCCAGAATCTCCATCCGCTCAAGAGATCGTTCTGAATCTTTCAGTCCGATGATATTTGGGTGTTCACTTAGTTTCTCGATAACATTAATGGGAATAGACATTTTTGTGGTTGCCGGGATATTGTATAGTATCAGAGGGGCAGGTATCACCTCGGCCAATTGCTCAAAATAACGTAATATCTGTTCTGGGGTTAGAGGATAGTATTCCGGTATATGCGCAACAAAGGCATCGATTCCCCTATCAGAATACTTTTTTGCCTTTTCCAGGGAATTTTCAAAACAGGTATCGGAGATGCCGGCATAGATCATTGATTTTCCTTTGACCTCATTGACTACCAGCTGGACAAATTCAAGACACATTTTTGTAGACATGGAAGCAGATTCTCCGGTGGTTCCAAGGATAAAGGGTGTAGTGCCGGCCTCAATAAAAAAATTGACTAACCGGGCAGTTGCTCGTTTATCAATTTCACACTGAGCATCGAGAGGCGTCACCATTGGAATAATCACACCACTGAGATTTTTATGAACTTTCAATGTATTATCCTAATTTTTGGCAATAAAAAATTTTGTTTCGGCCTGATTCAATTGGGAATTCTTTTTGGATTATGGGTCTTCAGAGAGTACCGTCTAATATCGGAATTATACGACTGCGGTATATATGTATCTTATCCACCTGATGATCGCTATTTTATTCGAACGTGAGAGAAGTATATTGCAGTCATGTCTTGGCTTACCAGTACTTATCCCATAGGCCATATAGTTTGACAAAAATGGTCCCTATTCATAGATTTGAACTTTTAAATGGTATAATTATTTTACCTAAAACAGGAACAGGGTACTATTATAGTTTTGCCATATGTCGTCTATTCGTTATTCATTCTTTATATCAAAACGAAGCAAAGACTACCTCAGGTTATAGTTTTAAAACAATGAAACTTATGGACCAATCTGACCGCTGTTATCGATCTTTAAGATATACATATCAGATGATCGGCTGAAACTTCCTGTACTACCGCTAATGATATAGCCATTAGGTGTATCTTCACGAACGCAGGAAGCACTTTCGCCGCCATTACCACCAATCGTTTTCTCCCACATCTGATTGCCGGAGTCATCCGTTTTCACGATATAAACATCCTCATCTTCTTTTACACTAAAGCTTTTGGAACCGCCTACGATCAAATATCCCTGGTCACTGGTGCGGATAATCGCGGAACCCTCATCATTTCTGTTACCGCCATAGATTCGGGACCATTCTTCATTACCGGCAGAATCTGTTTTTACAACAAAGACATCCCTGGCGTTAACTACCGTATAACCAATTAAAACATAACCGCCATCATCCGAAATGATAACATCCCTGGCTTCATCCCAGTCAGCGCCACCATAGGTTTTTGCCCATTGCTCATTGCCGTCGGCGTCTGTTTTAGCAATATAAAAATTAAATGTACCGTCATCTGTTGACTGTGATCCGGCAAAAACAAATCCGCCATCCGCAGTCTCTCTGACCGCATGTGCATTTTCGCCCTGATAATTTCCTGTTTTTATGCCGTAATTTTTCATCCATTGTTGCTCAAAGCTGCCATCGAGTCTGATCAACAATGCATCCAACAAATCTTCCGTTGTCCCTGTATTATTTGTCTTACCGGAGATGATATAACCACCGTCTAACGTTCTCTCTATTTCAAGTGCATTGTCTGCCAGTGTACCACCATAGGTCCATTCGTTCTCGATATTGCCATTGCCATCTGTTTTTAACACATACACATTGGTGGAAGTCAGCTTCGAAGCGGCTGTTGCTCCTACGGCAACAAATCCCCCATCATCGGCAATAATAACGCTACTAAAACTGGAAGTGCCATCACCCGGATATTGTATGCTCCACTCCACATTACCAAATTTATCAAGAAGAGTGAGGGTAGCGATGGTCCATTCCAAATCAGGGTCAAATGTACTACCGGCGACGATAAATCCGCCGTTATGGGTAATACGAACCGATGAAGCACCGTCATTTTCCTGGCCACCAATAATTCGCTCAAAGGTGATCAAAGCGCCGGATGCCGCTGTACCAGCCGCTGTCAAATCATGATAATCCGGACTGCTATCGGCATTGCTTTCAATTTTCACCTGGGCTGAGAATGTACCGCTGGTTTGAGGTTTAAAGGTGATACCGACCACGATTGATTGAATTTCACCCAATTCAATCTGGCCTGAACTTTCCAGGGTAAATAATCCCGCATCCGCCCCTTCAATGACCAGTCCTGGTATGATCAATGACTGATCTCCGCTGTTGGTTATTTTTAATTCACGATAGGTTTCTTGCCCCCCCGGAATTTGACCAAAGTATAGCTGTGGTTGCGGAGATACTACCACCCGTGGTCCGAGAGGCTCAGAACCGGTAGAACCATTGTTATCCGATGAACAACCTGTAAATGACAGATGGGTGATGGACGTCATCATTAACATAAAAATGAGGGAAAGTCCCAAATTTTGTAAGATTTTCATTTACAAATACTCCTTTTTGATCTCCTGTAATGAATCCGGAATCTTAACATGGATAGGTAACAATGATATTACCGTTTCATCACAATATAAAGATCAAATCTAAATCAAAGACAGCGCAGCTATACACTGCGCTGTCTTTCTTGCGGTAAATTTTGATTAAAAATCAACGATGAGCATCAACTATAATGATAAACGCAATCCGGCGCGCATCCACCAGCCATAGTATTCCTGTTGTTGCGGATGATCGATAATACCGACATAATCCACTTGCGGCTCATCGGTGATATTGACAACTTCTGCAAACACATCCAGTTCCGGCATAAACTTGTAACTGGCCGACAAATCGATTTGCAGGTGGTCATCCCGCCATAAATCTTCACTACCGTCCGGATTTGAATTAACTTCCTCCAGGTATTTACCTTGATAATGAAGAGTAAAACGGCCGGAGAATCCCCCCCATTCATAGGAGAGTGCTACGTTTCCGATATCACCGGACTGTCCGGGAAGCGCTTTCTCATCTTCCCTTATTCCCTTTACCAGTTCAGATTCAGCCCATGTCTTGGTGTAATTTGCATAAATTCCAAAACCACCCCAAAAGCCGGGTAAGAAGTTCAGCTGCTGCTGCCAGTTGATTTCGATTCCCATTAAGGTGGCATTTCCGCCGTTCACCGGTCCTCTGAAATCCCAACCATCAAATTGTGAAGTGGGATCATCGATTTCCTCTCTCAGTTCAAAAATAATATTCTTAAGATCTTTGTAGAAAAATCCGCCGGAAAGAACACCAACACCGACAAAATAATGTTCACCCATGATATCGATGTTCCAAGCTTCGGTGATATCCAGATTTGGGTTTCCTTCACGCTTTTCTTCACCGTCAAAGTCGAGAGATGAATAGGGAACAAGATCCCAGTAATTAGGCCGGGCCATGGTACGGGTTACAGCAAATCTGAAATTGCTCATTCGCGCCACCTGATATTTCAGATGTAAACTGGGCATAAAGAATCCATAGCTCCTGTCATCGGTGGTATCTTTATTGGCCACCAGATCTCCATCCGTATTCCAGCGTAGCACTGTGCCGGTATAGTCATTCATCGTCGATTCATAGCGCAGGCCTGTCAGCACCGTCATGGGCTTCAGATTGACGGTTGCCATGGCATAACCGGCATAAATATTTTCCTTGGCATTATAGGTTTGACCAAAAGAATCCCAAATATCGGTATCACCGACAAAGCCATCCGCTTTATCACGATTCTGATTGAAAAAGGTTTCAATCTTTTCTGCATCCGGAAATGGTCCAAACGTATAATGTCCATCAAGGAAATCCGTTGTTTCCTTATCAGAGACAAATTGATTCATGAAAATATCGTCATCGCCTTCCCAGTCATAGCCTGAGCGTTTATCCTTCCGGTCTTTTTCCTTGATCCGCGCCTTTCCACCAAACTTCAGTTCTGAAGCATATCCGGCGAGATCAAAAGGCATTCTAAAATTCACCGTACCGGTAATATTCTGGTCAGAAGCAGAAGTGTTCCGGTAGTCAAACCCTTGTACAGCATAAGGAGAAGCATCAAACTCAGAATAACCTATATCAGCAGCATTAGTTTGTTTCCACGTAGGAAAGAGTGGATCACTGTTATCAACCCTGAGATCAAAATGGCGTGCTTCCCATTCGGTATCTAACTGCGGCTGGTGTTTTTCGTCACCGAAGCTATAAGAAACTTTATAATCAACGGCAAAATTGTCAAACTCGTGCTCACCACCGGCAGAATAAGCTTGCTGAACCAGCTCTTCTAGCCGGTCACCTGATTCTACAACAATCCTGGCATCTTCCACGGTGGTTCCCAGCGAGTCAATGAAATCACCCTTATCGAAACGTATCCGCTTACGACCAAATTGCTGATCGTCATTTAATTTATTCCACATCGCATCGACATAAAAGCGGTTTGATTGATCGGGACGATACTCAAAAGTCGTTCCGAAACCGAAGCGATCACGTACATTATAGAAATCACGCATATCCATATCCGTCAATGCCCAGCCATCACGAACCAGGCCACCGTCTTCGGCGGTCTTTCTGCCATACTCTTTCTCACTGTTATGCGCACCCTTATTGGTGCGGTCCCAGTTAGCGGTGATGGTTAACCCCATATTTTTATCAGCACCAAAACGGTCACAATAACTGAATTTACCCTGATAGATCATATCACCTCTCAATGATGTGTATCCACCACCGGCAGTTGCACGAAGCCTCATTCCGGTGTAGTCAAAGGCACTCCGGGTAATCAGATTGACCGTACCACCGATAGCATCCCCATCCATGTCCGGTGTAAGCGCCTTTACGACCTCAATCGATGCCACCTGGTTTGACCCGATAATATCCAGCTGTGAATAACGTTCTTCAACCCGGTTGGTCGCTAATTCTTCGCCATTAACTTTCACATTACTCAAACGCGGCTCTGTTCCACGGACAAGGATATATCTTCCCTCACCCTGACTGCGGTCGATATATACACCCGGTACACGCTGCAGAGCATCCGCTGTTGTATAATCAGGGAAAAGTTCCATTTGTTCCCGGGCAACAACATTTTTAATATTTGCAGACACCCTCTGTTGGTTCAGAGCTTTTAACTGCCCTTCCAACTGACCTTCAACGACAATGACATCCGTCTCCATTGCGGTTAATTTTAAGCCGATTTCATCGAGAACAACCCGTCGTTCCGCACTGCTGATACTTACTTCTGCCTTATAATCTTCATAACCAATGTAATTGATCGACAGCTGATAGGTACCTTGCGGTACATTGGAAATCATAAAAAATCCTTCACGATCGGTGGCTGCGCCCATGGTCGTTCCCTCCAGAAATACATTCGCTCCCGGTAAATAAGAACCATCTTCAGCAGAAACCACACGTCCGGCAACCATTCCGTTTTGAGCAAATAACATTCCGCAAGATAACATCATGATAAAAATAAATAACAGAATGTGGACCTTGCCTGAATTAAATGATGAAAATTTTGTCACCATTTTTTCCTCCATTGTTTAATTGCGTTAAACAAATGAACTAGTAAGATAAAATAAGTATCATAAAAAATATTTTCTCTGTGATCACCTCCTCTAATTATGTTTATTTATTATTAGTTAATGTAAGGATCGTTTTGATAACCACGAAGCACGCGAAGAATACACAAATTAGTTCTTGTCCATAAATGAGCCTCAATAGATTTAAGAACAAGGAACACCGATTAACGATTTGCGATCTGTATAAAAATCTGAATTCTAAAATCGCTAATCCTTGTTCGATATTCAAAATATTTCTAATACATTATATTCAAGTAGTCTTCATATACCGGACAGACTCGATCGTTGTTGACATTATCTTTAACCGGTGCAGTTTTCTTTTACGGATGGGTTTTTATCTCAGTCTGAAAAATATAGAGCATTGCTCTAATTTTGTCAACCTTTTTTTTAATCATCCGCTTTTTCAAACACAGGCCCGTAGTCCGCCATCCACAAAAATAATATGTCCGTTTACATAATCAGATGCTTTTGAGGCTAAAAATATAGCAGCGCCAACGAGTTCTGCAGGATCGCCCCAACGATTGGCCGGAACTCTGGCACACAGCCAGGCATCAAACGCTTTATCCTCATACAGTTTTTGGGTCATCTCTGTTTTAAAGTAACCGGGGGCGATGCCGTTCACCTGGATATTATACGTGCCCCAGTCCGTGGCCATTCCCCGGGTAAGCATTTTAAGACCACCCTTGGCTGCGGTATACGGCGCAATCGTTGGCCGGGCCAGTTCGCTTTGTATGGAACAAATATTGATTATTTTACCGGCTTTCCGCCGGATCATTCCGCTAACGACTGCTTTGGCCGTCAGGAAGGCGCCGGTCAAATTAATATCGATCAGATTTTGCCAATCCGCTAATTTAAAATTTTCCAGTGGCCCCCGGATTTGAATACCGGCATTATTAACCAAAATATCAATAGGACCGATGTCTTCTTCGATTGACTGAACCCGGGCTTGAATATCTGACTCATTTCTTACGTCAAAGAGGGAAGAATGAACTTTCACACCCTTATCATTAAGGATTTCGGCACTTTTAGTTAAACAGTCGCTATCGATATCGTTCAGAATAACCGTAGATCCTGCACGACCCAGGCCTTCCGCCAGGGTATAACCGATACCACGCCCGGAACCGGTGATCAGGGCTATTTTCCCCTGCAGGTTGAATAATTCTTGACTCACTTTTTTATATTGTTCCTTTGTTTAGTATCATCTCTCGCAGAGCCGCAAAGTCGCAGAGAAAATGTCCACTAATTTCACGAATTGAATCACGAATTACATGAATTTAAAATTTTATTTTATAATTCGTGAAAATCCGTGTAATCCGTGGACAAAAACTTTACGTCTCTACATTTTTGCATAATCAACAAGTCTGACGCAATCAACTCATCTATTTAAAACATATTCTTTACCATTTCAATCACCGACTTGGCCGATTCATAAGCGCCCCAGACAGCCAGAATAAACAGAAATCCCATGATCAGATTTTCCCACCAGCGGTTCTTATATTGGTTTCCGATATAGCGACTGCTGGCCGTGATCCACCATAGACCGCCGGCAAGCGCGGGGATCAATACGGCCATCAGGGTATTAGCCAGAAGCGTAAGAGTAATAAAATCCGCCTTTCCGCTGAGAATCCAGACAAAGGGCGAGATCATGATCCATGAAGCGGTAAAAATGTAAATCGGGTGTGATTTATAATCGATTTTATCACCACCGGCTGATTTTTTACGCCAGCGGTTATAGGCATGGCTGGCTAAATAGCCCAATCCTAAGCCATTCCCCAATAGTGATGTATACACCGCTCCGAACATCCCCAGGTAAAATAATTTGCGTCCTCCCTCTCCAAGCACCAGACCAAGTAGATCCGTAAGATCGGTAAGATTTCCGATACTTTTCCCGCTGGTATGAACCAGTTCGGCCCCCAGGGTCCAAACGGCCAGGTTAAAAATAATCAAAGCGACAATGGCCAGGATAAAATCATAGGTTTGCACGCGCCGGTATTCCGGACTGTTCCAACCCTTTTGTTCCAGGAAATAAGGATAAACCAAATTCAATAACGATCCCCCGACGGCACCGACCATGGCCATGGCCACGGCCATTGCCCCAAAAGGACCCTGTTGGGGCGGCAATTCAAGAGCGATAGTGCCCTTAACAATGCCTGCCAGATTGGGACCGACCCAGAGTGCTGTTCCGACCAGGGAAACAGTCATCACAATAATAAATACTTTAAAAACCCACTCCACACGATTATAAATAGGCCGGAATACGACAAACAGGCCTAATACGACCCAAGCCACCGCCCATTGCCAATCCTGACCGATGCCGGTTAACTCCACCATTGTTTCACCCATACCGGCAATCATATAGGTACCATTGATATGACCAATCACCACGATCACCACTAACAGGAAGGGAGCAAAAAGGGGATGCAGACGTACCAATCCATCCATCAGCCCTTCGCCATAGGGATTACATAGTTGATACTTGGCGATGGTGGTGACAAAGAAAAAACGCATTAACAAGGCAAATACCATCGCCCACATCAAGGCATAGCCATAATTACCGCCGGATACACCGGCAGAAACGATATCACCGGAACCAAGCCAGGTCAATACGATAATAAATCCCGGACCAAAGGATTTCAGGTATTGCATGAATGTCTTTGGAATGGGCACAGCAGCATTCTTATTTTCAGAATTATTCTTCATTTTTCCAAAAAAGTTAACCACAGAGATCGTAGTGCTTACCCTTCG
>CAZBBC010000113.1:0-15142 GCA_964489835.1 uncultured Calditrichota bacterium | reverse complement strand
TGAAGGACTTGTTAGAGGCCAGTTTTTAAATAATCAATCAATTTTATCTTTTTCCGGTGGATCGAATGAAGATTGTTCTTCCATTTTCTTATGCGCATTACTCTCGACAATAACTGTCGTAGCTGCCTTTTTCTCTTTATCCAGAGTTGCATCCATTGCCCCGGAACTGATAAAATAGGGAATACTGCCACCAACGCGCCGGATTCTCATTGAAATCTTTACAAAGAGGGTGATAAAAAATACGAGTATGATGAATGCAAATATTATGGTGATTATAGAATTCAAATGGCTCCTTATTTAGCTAAAAGCGCACCATAACCGGCTTGGTTTTAAACGATAAATTCAAATTTAAGTGACCATATTAGTTAATTATTTGTTCATGAATAAGACTATCCGCCGCTTGTCTGGGATCATGTAAATAAATGCTCAAATAACATACGCCAGCCGTATAGTTTAAGAATATTACTTCAAACTCATAATAACAGTTACAGCGGCAATAACAAGATTCATAGGGCGCCCGGCAGGTGTCATTTAATATTATCTTTAAATGATTATCTTCCTGGATTGATAATACCTCAAACGGGGCGCAGCAAATATAGTTATGGCCGATTGAAATATGTAAGGTATCGTCTCTGATGGAATAAAAGACGGTATCATTTTTAATATAGGATCTTAGAGATGTCTTTTCAAAACTGGTTTGCCCGTTACATCCTCCATAATTTGTTGTAAAATAGGTCAGTTTTTTTTCGTTATCCTGATCAGTACTACTGGTGTCTTTGGTACAGGATAAAAATTGATTGAGCAAAATGATAGAGAATACTAAAATAAATAACTTTTTCATTTTGTAATTATCTCCTAAAATTTATAATGGTGGCTTAGCCAAATCCTAAGGGTCTCTATTATAAAATTTATAGGCACGTATACAAATTTGTACAATTAAAGACAGATTTCAAAAAATTATAAAATGGATTGATTGTTTTGATTAAAGTCATCAATTATAAGCAAACATTTTATTTGCCTCCGGCGGCTTACTTTTTGACTGGCCAAAAAGTAAGCAAAAAGGCCCTTGGCGAATTTAAACTCGCTCACGTTCAATGGTAAATGTAATACTGAGTGGCTCGGACGAAAATTCGCCTATTTTTTTGTGCCTTATAACGTTGCACCCCAACAGAAAAAAATCTTTTCGTCACGCATTACGGAGAATTTCTAACTAATTATTTTAAAGGGGATTCATACTCATTCAATTCCGGAATTTTAAGCGCTTTTCTTTTTATTAAATCACTTTTGAGGCTTTTAAAGTCCATTCGTTTGTCCGGGACCACCTGAAGAATCTTATAGTCTATTCCAGGATTGGGTTTAGCAATCAGTATGTGGCATTCAACCCCGGATTGTGAATAGGTTATCACCGGCGTTTTTAGGATTTTCTCCTTTAGCTTATTAACCTCTTTTAGATAAGCATTTAGCGTATCCGAAGGTATTTGCTTCAGTGGATTTTCACCAGAGCCTGCGATTAAATGGGGACTATAAGCAAAAATGAAAAATAGTGTTATAACACGTAACATTTGTGCTCCTTATATATTTAACATGATTTATTCATAACGCAACGATGCTGCAATTAAAGAAAAAATAGTCCACGGATTTCACGGATTATCACGGATTTTATTTAAAAATTATTTTTATTTTAGTTTTAATCCGTGTCCGGCTATGCCGGATAATCTGCGTCATCCGTGTTCTATAAATATCGCTACGCCGTCGCGAGAAATGAATTATACAGATTAGTAAAGATTTTGTTAATCAAAAAAGTTTTTGACTACACTAGCATTTTGCGCTAAACTGCAAGTGACTAAAGTTAAAAGTGAACGAAAATGCTTAAAATAATGATGAAGTAGTAACAGTAAGATTTGAGTATTAGAGTCCGCCGTATTGTGAATAATCTCGCGAAAACCCAGAAAACAATGAAGGTTGAGTGCTCAATAAGCCATGAGTGTCAATGTGCCTTATTTAGAAGTAGCCTGCGAAATGAAGTTCGTATTTAAATGATCATTTATTATTGATCATTAATTACTAGTACCCATCGTTTTATCATGAGTTCCCGGTAATCCGCACTTTTTTAAAATATTAGACCAATAATAATCAGCACCTGTTTCATTTTATACCTCCATTGTTGGTTACTATTCTTCACTTTACCGGTTCTTTGTGCTTATAACGGTGAATTAAAAATGATAGGTGATGCCCATCATATTATCTTTGGCAACAATTTCAATCGGTTTAATCGCGAAGTATGTATTTACCAGCCCGGCGACTACTAAAATACCAGAAATAATATATTTTTGATTCATTTGCGCTTTAAGATCGGTTTCAGAATTGCCGACATAATCATGTTCTAGCTGACCAATAAAGTCACTGAGATCACGTCCCTGATCATAGTAATCATAAGCTAAAGCGAAAGCAATAACACTCACAGGCAGTAAATAAATATAGGGTCTTTTCTCTGATGGCGTTCTTAATGGTGTGTCCAAAATCCCGGGATTATACGAAATATCATACCAGGATTTTGTTATTCTATTAAATTCGGCACAGTTTTCAAGAATTGAGGATTTATCAGAATTCATTGCTTTCCATGATAAACTATCTACTAAAGGTAATTCAATCTTTACCCATTTTTCATCAGATTTTTGTATTACTAATTCTTGCTCACCGAATTTAACTACCCGAACATTAAGGATCTTGCATCCGTTTTTGAAATATATGTCATCTGCCATCAGGGAGGACACACAGACACATAAAACCAGGATAATTTTTTTCATAATAACCCCATAAAATGGTATGATTTTTTTCCTGTATCTATGATTTATTTGTTTTATCTGCGACGCTGAAATTTAATATTAATTTTTGGAAAACCACCGTCAGTTAAGCGGTTCCATTGTAAATCATCCAGATTAATGGTAAAAATATCCTCACCACCATATTTATAAGACAGAAATACTATGAATTTACCATCGTAGGATATATCCGGGCCGTCCATATCACTAATTTCACTGGCGATTTGTCGCTTATTCTGACCATAAATATCTATCATGTAAATATCATTGTTCGACAGGTAAATAATGTTCTGACCATCTAGCGTAAAAACAGGTTCATGGTTAAGCACATCTGATTCCATATCGGTTAGATTTTGTGATGTCATGGTGGGAATATCCAAAATATGGAGATCCATCTTAATTAGTGGTCCAGCAGCATCTGAGGAGACATATATTACTTTGTCTTCGAGGGGAGAATACTTAACATCTACAATATCATACACATCATTATTCGTCAGTTGAATTTCATCAAAAGTATCCAGATCAATGAGAAACAGGTTTGTGACTGAATCCCGATAAGAAATAAATACAATTTTGGAATCATCGTAGGAGAAAACCGGATCTACATCTGCCTCATCATGTATTGTTAATCTCCTTTGATCACTACCGTCATTATTCATAATATAGATCTCGTAATTACCATCTCTTTTAGAAGTATATACTATTTTTGAACCGTCATTGGAAAATTGTGGCCTTGTATCATCACCATTAGCGGATGTCAATCGTTTTCTGTCTTTCCCTATGATATTCATCATATAAATATCTCTGTTTCCGCTAATGCTGGCATCATAGACTATCTTAGATCCATCCGGAGAGAAATCAGGATTATGATTCGAAACAGAATTATTCGCCAGCCGAAGTTTGTCTTGTCCTTCAATATCCATAATATATAGCTCATACTTATATGACTGATACATTTTATAGACTATTCTCAAATAGGATGATGCTCCCCTGGGAACACTGGGGGCAATTAAATTGCCAAAATCAATGGTTTTTACCTGATAATATCTGAATTCATCGTTAGGGATGTTCTGGACAATAAAAACAGTGTCACTTTTATCTTCGGTGCGGTATAACAATTGTGCTTGCTCCATCTGGGAGCTGGTCGATTCATACAGTTCGTAAGCCAGAAAATCATCGTCTGTGTTTTTTGACCATTCAACGGTAAAGGTATTCTCTTGATATAGAATCGGGAATATGGTTGATGACGCGGGCGGAAAATTCCTGAATAAATGCCCACTACCGGTGACTTGATATCCCAGTGTATCCATAATGGCTATCCAAAACCAGTTCATCTGGTTTGGATCGAGCCCGGTTAAACCTTGTGTTGTGTCTATAACCGATGATTTGATTGCCAGTGAATTCTTTTGCCCATAAAATGAAAGAGAGTGAAATAATTCATAATAAGCAAACATGGGGGCCTGTGTCTTGTGCCATTTTATTATAATTTGTGTTCGGTTATAAGTGATATCACAAATATCTGTAGGGATGGTTGGTGGATTTGATGAGTTGTTAACAATGAGAATAAGCGTATCACTGTAGGCGACATGACTAAATAAATCAATCACTTTTACGATAATATTGTGATGAGAGTCTTTTTTATATGATCGGGTATCCCATGATAAAATATAAGGCGCTTTTTCATCAAAACTTCCCGTAGGGACACCATCGACAATTAATTCAACGCGATAAATGCCGACATCATCACTGGCCTGGCATTTAATCTCAACAATTCCTGCTACAACACGATTACTTTCTAAATTTGTTACTTCAACATTAGGGAACTGATAATCTCTTTTTACTTTCCAGGGATTTGAAGGATTTTCGCATGAATGGAAAGTAACCAGTAGAATAGCTGAAAAAAGGAGATATACTCTCATACAAAAACCCGCCGTTAAAGGAACATTTTAAAAAAATTGGCAATCGGCACTTACCGGTATATATTGAAAATGCTGTTCACAATTCGGATGGCAATGTCTGCTCTCAGGAATAGTAAGATACCGGTTATCTTGACTTAATTAAATCGTAATATTCCCCATTCTATGTTTGATTATTCACCAGCAGTAATAGAAAAAAAACGTGGGCGATATATGCCCATTAAAATGTAATAATTTTAAGATCGCACTTATAATTTTACATAGTCTTTATACCGGATGATGTGACGAATCTGTCATATTAAGGCTATATATCAAAGACTTTCTTATGAAAAATATGATTTATCACCTCAGTAATACCTCTCGGGAAAATGGTTATTTAATTCAGAGAATCCCGACTTTGACGGGGGGTGTTTGTACAATAAAATTAAAAAAAACCTTGTGTCCTTGCGGTTAAATAAGATCTTTCAAGTAGTTAAGTTGACGACGGGAAGGTCACGGTGCCCTGGTTTTCGGGAGAAAATTCCTTTTGCCATCTCTCTTCGATTCCTTTACGCCAATTCTCGGCAGTGGTTTTCATCTGCGCTGCTATTTTATCCTGCGACTTGTTCAGGTTTACTTTTTCACCCATGTCTTCATCGAGATTTGAAAGATGCACGGCCGTATCCGCGGTGGCCCCTTCAACCAGTTGTCCGTTGAGTACAAGCTTCCACGGACCGCGCCGGACCGCTGTCTGGTTCTCCATTTCCCAGAACAAATCGCGTTCCGCGGGTACCATACGCTCACAAACGTAGGGAAGCAGATTAATACCATCCAGCTCATAATCCGCGGGTGTACCACCGGCTGCAGTCAGAAATGTAGGGAAGATATCCATGGAGGCACAGGGGATGTTGAATGTAGTTCCCGGAGGTATGCGGGAAGGCCAGTGCAGAATACCGGGCACCCGGATCCCCCCTTCATACAGGCTGAATTTATGTCCTTTTAGTTGGCCGGTGGTACCACCATAGTACGGATCCAGGGTACCGTCCAGCCAGTTACGCGATTCGCGGGAGGGCCCATTATCGGAGGTAAAAAAAGTACAGGTGTTTTCCGCCAGCCCTGACTTCTCAAGAGCGGTTATAATCGCTCCAATACCGTCATCAACAGCACTGATCATCGCCGCCATCACCTGTCGATCCCAGGGAAGATGTGAAAATCTTTCCATGTATATCGCCGGTGCATGCATGGGGTAGTGGGGGGCGTTAAAGGGCACATAGAGAAAAAATGGCTTTCCGGAAGAGGCGACCTGATGGATGAATTCGACTGCTTTTTTGGTAATTGCTTCCGTCAGGTACTGGCCGTTATTCCAAATTTCCTTTCCGTTTTCCCACAGGTCATGGGTCGGATTTATCCCGGGTCCCGGTTTATTCATATCCCAATAATAAATGTGTGAATAGTAGTCGACGCAGCCGGCAAGAAAACCGTACCATTGCTCGAAACCGTGCTGATGTGGCCTGGAAATTTCTTTCATCCCCAGATGCCATTTGCCACTCATCAAGGTCTGATACCCGAGGCCTTTCAAAGCGGTTGCCAGTGTCGGTACCTGTGGCGGTAATCCTGTTGCCGTTCGATGACCGGCAAGAATCGAGCGCACACCGGCATTTCCCGGATAACGTCCGCTGAGCAATGAGGCCCGGGATGGACTGCACACGGGACTATTTGAATACCAGTCTGTAAACCGTACCCCTTCGCTGGCCAGACGATCGATATGAGGGGTTAACAGATCGGTCGATCCCATACAGGACAGATCTGCGTATCCCTGGTCGTCAGTGAGAAAAATGATCAGATTTGGTGCCGGCATATTTGTTTCTCCCTTTCTTGTTAACTATCCTGCATAAACTTAAAAACTCTTCTATTGGATTCAAGAAAAAAATTAATATTTTGACGCTACTTCTTTCCAAGAGAAGGGTGACCGGGAATTCCATCAGGATGAATAATTCGGGCGAACTTGGGAATACGTGTTGAAATGACGGCAAGACCACCCTATATTGATCTGTGGGAAAGGCAGCAAATTTTTTTAGTCTTTATTGATTATTAGTTACCATTTCTGAGAGTTTATATCCTATTTTGAATGTCGAACAAGGATTAATCCCGAAACAAGTTCGGGACAGGCTGATTTAAGAATTGATAACAGTGGACTTCGTGATCTTCGTGGTTCACACCATTGGATAATAAAATTCGTGACGTATTTAGAGGAAAGCGGTATTATCATATGTTTTTTAAATACATCATACCATTATTCATAATTCTGTGGTATACCGGCTGTGTGAAGACCAATATTCCGGGAATGCCTGTACAGGAAATGCACAGCGGGCAGGTTGAGAGTATTATGGCCCGCGGAAATTTTCTGGATTTTAATCTGGAAGGAGGGACAAAACCATATCGCTGTTCTCTCAATCCTGGTATGATAAAAACTAAAAGGAGTATTTATTATATCCTGAATTTTCAATACAATGTCCATCCGTTTCCTTTTGAAATCAGCCCCGAAGACTCGCTCCTCTTGTTTTTGGATGGGAGTGAAATTGGTCTGCCGCTGCTGACAGCCAGCAGGAACGGCGACAGGATAACGGCTAACTTTAGCATCAACAAATGGGACCTTCTGGATATTGGAAATGCCAGACGGGTGCAGGTGAGCTTCCAGCATAAGGATACACTGCTGAATACCCGGTTATCGGCTCGGGATATCTATGCTTTTAAATACTTTGGGGCTAAATATATTATCAAGAGTACTGATATCCCGGTCCCGGCTGAACCTGCGTACGAACGACCCTGGGGTTTTTTAGGTGTTGGTCAGGGCACGGGCTATGAATTCTGGTTTGCCTATTATACCGATAACCTGGGAACAGCCTCCGGGTGGGGCGAATATATTGCCCTTGGTGCCGGTTTTTCTCCTTTTGACTACTGGAGATATAATCACTATGTCTTTTTTGACACTGATCCGCCTGTAGTACCAGAAGGGAACAAAGAGTACTGGTTCGATGGTGCGTTCACGGAAAACAGCTACTATATCAACTTGATGTATGGCTTGACCCATCCCAGTCCATTCGGGCGCTGGTCAATCGAAGCCGGTGTTACTTTTCAGTATTATTTTTATAATCAGAACTGGAATCCTAAGGGGGGGAGTCTATCCTATCCGACATTATATGAGATAAAAAATGGTGAACCATATGAAGGGGCAGCGGTTGGCGGATTTATACAGATCGGAGGTCTCTGGTTTCTGATTAACAGCAAATCAAACTGGGCGGTGGGACTCACGATTCCCACCCCCTGGTGGTAACCCGAACGGCAATGAGTGTTTTACTAGTAAAGCGTATGCTTCCAGGTGTGCTCTATCGGTGGCGTTAAATCCATTCGAACGGTTATTATCTGAAACGGGCCTAATTTGACAGTCCCGAGGGTTCGGCCCTCTGGAGATGTTTCATAATTGATTTTTAATAATCCAGCGGAGTCTTCTTCCATAAAATTAACCGCTGTTGCATTCCGGACTCTGCTAAAATAATCGAATTTTGCGGTTACCGGCAGACCGCTTGAATTATAGAAACGCAAAATAACCGCATCCCCCTTCTCCGCCTTTTTAAAAGCACTTAATAGTACATCCTCCGGTTTCAGACTGAGAAATGACTGTTCAGTAGGCATTGTGCCTTCCGGGTAGGAAAAACTCTGTTCAAATCCATAGGGCCCGATCTGCCATTTGGCATAATCATTAATCGTGAGGGTTTCCGGCCATAGCCTGGTGGCCGTATTCAGCGCCTTTCCTTGTATGTTTGCTTCCCGCCAGTTACCTGTGTGCGGGAATATGCTGTAGTAGATCCTTTGCTGGCCAAACATTTGGGCGCTGACCGCTTCTTTTTCACTTGATAAACGGTGTGTAGGAATAGAGGGGCGTATATCACCGGAATTAGATGGGCAGGCTCTGAACAGGGGCAATAGAATTTTCGTTCCCGTCCGCCGGATTTTACCTGTTTTTTCAATCACGGGGTAAACGGAAATAGCGGGTGTTCCACGGTCATAGACGGCCAGTCCCTGTTTACCGTCCGAAACATCACACCAATCAAGATGCGGATATATTTCATGACTCCAGGGACCATCCGGAGCATTCTGGGGATACCATACCGGTGAGGTCTGTACTCCAAACTGCGCACCGCTATAGAAGGAATCCACTTTGACGGGTATGGGAAAAATTGCCCGGACCATATGGTTTTGTGAATTGTTTTCAATCTCTGTATAGATGTCAACCCGTTTATTATCCCCGGTAATGGTAATATAGCTGGTGACTGGCATGGATACCATCTCCTCGGCTCCAGGTGAAGCAGGGACTCTCCAATCCGGCCATTGAATCCGCATGGTAGTATTAACGGCGTTTGCTTCATACAGGAGAAGTTTCGCTTTATTACCTATTGTGCTGAGTGGATTGCTGCTAAATGAAAAATATAAAGGATTACCGCCTGCTGTTTCCTGGTCCTCGAAATAATGAAGACCCGGATATTCGATGCCGGTCTCTTTATCCAATAAATCAAAACGGCCATCTTCGAGAAAGGTGAGTTTAATCAATTTATTTTCAATCACCTTCACATCAGCTTTTGGTTTGAATACCTCTGGTTTTTTCTTTATAGCAACCAGTTGAAAGGTCTTATACCCAAAAGCGGGCACATTCTCTGCTATAAAACATATCCGAAAAACATCACCATATTGTTTTACAATATTCGACGGGCAAAGCTGGCCATCCAAATCCCTGACAATATAGCTTTGGTAGTTTCCTTCATGAAAGAGATCTGTCCGCCGGCCCCGGGCTGTCACCGAAAACCATGTTTCCGCAACTGCGGATCTTTTCCAGGGCAGGGTATTAAATACCACTATTGGTTTATTCAGGATATCAGATTTATCCGGCGTACGTATTTTCTCTACCAGTGTTTTTAATCCTCTGATCACCAGGGTTTCAGCCAGGCGGTTGGCCTCAAAAAAGCGCGTTTCATTGATCTTCTGAACAGGATCGATACTATAACCAGCCATATCATCATGGGTAAGGTTTTCGAATAAATATTTCCAGGACCTTTCCAGGGCTTCTGCCGGATATCGTCTTCCGGCTGTAAGCCAGGCTAATGTGCTGACCGGCTCGGCAAAATTTTCAAGATTGGTATACGCTTTGGCGTTTTGCCTTTTTAGATCCAGGCGTGCGGAAATACTGCCGGTACAGGCATGATCTTTTCGCAAAGGACCGGCATAGGAAGGTACATCGGGATTTTGTGCAAGTACCTGATCCAGATATTCTGAGAAAGAAGCCACATGAAAATCCATATTTGGAAAAGTGTTTTCCAGTCTTTTCAAAACCACCGGAAGATCTTCACCGGGTTCCAGAGCGTCCGAACCGGCGGGTAAAAGCAAATGGTTGGTTAGCAGATAAGGTGTGTAATACGGTAATGCACGAAGAAGAAGAGCCTCCGGCAATTCAGGAACGTTAAACGGCCAGGTGAACATAAGATATCCCGACGGACCCATCAAATTAGCGACATAGACCGATGAGCCGTCCGGGGACTGCCACTTAAAAACGTTTTTGTAGTAATCAGCACTACTGTCCGGTCCGCGGTAAAGGGATGCTCCTTTGATCCCGAATCCACTATATATTTGCGGCAGCTGGGCACAATATCCAAAATTGTCTGCGGTATGACCGAACATCATCACACCGCCGGCATCTCGTGCCGTACGTATACCAAGCAAAAGATTGCGGATCATTTCTTCACCACTGCTAACCAGCATATCCGGTTGTGTGTACCAGGGGCCAATGAGTAACCGGCCCTGTTGAGCCAATTTTTTTACCCGCGACACATTTTCGGGACGTAATTTCAAATAGTCGGTGATGATTGAGGATTGACCATCAAGAACAAAACGACGATATTCTTTATTCTCTTCCAAAATTGTAAGGACATTATCCATAATATTTAGTAAATCGATTCGATGCTGTTCGTAACTGCGTCCCCATTCCCGGTCCCAATGCGTATGGGGCACGATGTAGCAAATATAGTCCGATTGGGCAATTTCCAGTAATTCTTCGTCCGATAAATCTTTGGCGTACATCATATGAGTGTTCCAGCGACGTAAATCTTCAATATCCGGTAATTCACTTTGCGCTGTCAGCGGTACAGTGCAGAAGAAAAGTAAGACCGGAACAATGATATTAATAATTTTCTCGATATTCATCTTATCCTTACACACTCCCTGGTTAAGTTTTGAAACATCTCCCAATTAATTCGACGCATCTTTAACCTTCTCTTATTAAGAAAAGTTGCTAAGTTGCAGGCAAAAGAAAGTCCCTCTCTTTTCAAGAGAGGGATTTAGGGAGAGTTATTAAATCAATTCGATCACTGAAGATATTATCCTCTTACCCGATATTCTCTGGCTTCCTATACCATACCAAAATTTTATACCAAACGCTCAAGATAAAATATAAGAATTATAAAATATACTTGTTTTCGCGAAAAAAAGCAGTTTCTACTTATGAAGGAAAATAATTTTTATCATTTTCTCCAGCATAATCAATAAGTAATTTGTATTTTTATTAACCAAAAGAGATGAACCGGAGGCACTATGAGAAAAGTCATGTTTTTAATCCTGTGTATCCATTCGTTTTTAGCAAATGACATTATTTTGGCCCAAATGGACGTAATCCCCGGTAAATTCCGGACCGAACGTCCAACGTTGATCTGTGCCGGTTTTGAATGGGATATTGAAGGTGATATGAATCATAATGCACAAGTTTCGGTGCATTATCGAAAAGATGGAGATATTTCCTGGAAAGAAGCCCTGCCGATGCTTCGCCTGTTCAGTGAAAAAACAGTCTATCCTCATTTGGGACTAAATTATACCGCACCGAATATGTTTGCCGGGAGTATTTTTAACCTGGTACCGGGTTGCTCTTATGAATGCCGGTTTATCCTCAGCGATCCAGACGGTGTGCAGGGGGATTCCCTGATCCTTGTGAAGGTGACAACCAGGGCGGAACCGCAAGCGTATGAAAAAGGGCGGATTTTACATGTGTACCCGCCCGGTTATAAAGGTTCGAAAGAGGAGCCGGCCTTTCCTGATTTGTTGAGTGCCTATTATGGCCCGGGCCAGGGCTATTGGGGTCCGGCGCAGGTTCAGCCGGGTGATGTTATTCTCGTTCATGCCGGTCTCTACCGGGCAGATTATCATAATTATTCAAGCACTTTAAATCTTGATTTCTATGGCACCTACGTATTATCAAAAAATGGTACAGCAGATAAACCGATTGTGATTAAAGCGGCTGGTGACGGTCCGGTAGTTTTTGACGGCGACGGATGCTCTCGTTTATTTGATGTAACGGCTGCTGACTATACGTATTTTGAAGGATTGCATATCATCAATGCTGATGTCGCAATTTTTGCCGGATTAAGGCATGTGATTGGGTGTGATGGGTTGGTTGTAAATCGTTGTATACTGGAAAATGTCGGTGTGGGAATTATGGCTCAGTATGCCGGATCGAAAGATTTTTATATTGCCGATAATATTATCCTTGGCCGGGATAACCGCCACCGGCTGCATGGCTGGACCGGTCACTGGCTGGATTATGGCCCGGCATCGGAATTAAAATCTTTTATTGGCATTGATATCAACGGTCAGGGACATGCCGTTTGCTATAATTACGTTGCCTACTTTCATGATGGAATTGATATAACGCAGCAAGGACCGCCAGAGAAGGGAGCACTGGATCACCGGGCGGTTTCCATTGATGTTTATAATAATGATCTTTTTCTCATGGCTGATGATTTTATCGAGGCAGATTGTGGTGTTCATAACATCCGCATATTCAGGAATCGATGCCTTAATGCCGCTCATGCCGGATTAAGCGCCCAACCCATTTATGGAGGTCCGGCCTATTTTCACCATAACATCATATACAACGTTCCGACCGGCGGTGCCATGAAATTTAATATTCATCCGTCGGGGGTTTTGGTTTATCATAATACTTTTTGCAGTGAATGGTCATGGTCTGTACCCTATTCAAACGTCCACGTTCGTAATAATCTCTTTCTGGGAACAGATTTTCCGAACCGACCGGTTTTAAACGTTTGTACTTTTACCGCTTATACATCTTTTGACTATAATGGTTATCGTCCAAACACCAATAGCAAGGAACAGTTTATCTGGCAAAGTCCCAAGAACGGTATGCTGCAGGATTTCTATTTAAAGAATTCACCCAGACAGACCTTTGAAACACTGCAGGCCTTCCGAGCAATAACCGGTCAGGAACAGCAAGGTATTCTTGTCGATTATGATATATTCTATCAAGTAGATAAACCCGATCCTAACAGGCCTGGAACTGTTTATCCGGATGATGGTTTAGATTTTCGATTAAAATCAAATAGCATGGCTGTTGATGCCGGATGTGTGCTTCCAAATATCAATGATCATTTTTTGGGTAAGGCACCTGATTTGGGTGCGCTTGAATCAGGCCGGTCTCTACCGGTTTATGGCCCCGGCAGAGTGCATTCCCACTCCGGCCATTGATTCGCTTTAGAACGGTTATTTTCCCAGTATAGCGGCTGGAGGTTTTCCAGGTCATCCGTCCCGCCCTTTTCAACTGGTCGGATATGATCAATTTCCCACCCGTAAGCAGAGGTTGTACCATATTTATTTTTTTGAATGATCGCGCCACAATTATCTTTTTTAAAAGTTTTAAATCCCGGATCATTTTTAGCCTTTTCCCAGACAGCTAAAACGATCTCCCCTGAAAATGGTAAACCCGTACAAGTAGTATTAGGTTGTCTGGTCATTTCTCCCCTGTTATAGGTTTTATTCGTATATTCTTCTTGACCTGAAGGCCGGCGGCTGAGTATATGACGAATTTGAACAAGAGTGGTTTTTAAAACCAAAGGTGCTGTCCAAAAGGATTTTATTCCAGCCATTGAATGGCCTCACGGTTATTGGTAAAAAACCTGATTTCGTTTCTGGAAATATTGTCCAGGTGTTTTTCATATATACCGGCCAATCCAGAATCAACCGGTCGGGGTATGATCAGGGCTGCTTTTTTTTTACTTTTATTGTCCCATTTCCAGCTCACCAGCGTTACCATTTCATATAACTGCTGAGCGGTCAAATAGTTAATATCATCTGTTTCTGCCAGATCCCACAATATATTCATATCCGCATCATACTGTGGATTTTTATACACATCGTCAAGCAGTTTGTAAAGTAAAGCAAAATCAAACTGACCAGAAAATGTATATTTCCGGATCTTTTTTTCCTGATTAATTTCGGTTGAGATCTTCATCGATAAAATAAATTGAATATAGGGTACAACTCCTATTATATTGATGTCATATTTAAGTTCACGACGTACACCACATGAGAAAGCGTTCAAAAATTATACCAAAAACATGAAAAACAAGATAATTATAATATAAATAATAACTTATGGCTTTTTGGCAAAAATATATAATCTTTTGATCTGTGAACGATTGTTCACATTTTGTGAAGCATCGTTCACATTTTGTGAATGATTGTTCACTTTTTACCCCCCGATCACTTTAAAAATTTCAGATATAAACGTTGGATATACCAATACCACCTCATGAAATTTACCGGTTGGTTTTATTTACCAGTGGATGTGAACGATCGTTCACATTTTGTGAAGTATCGTTCACATAAAGTGAACAATCATTCCGGATTACCGAAATCGCTTTTAGCACTAATCCTTTAATAAACAGATATTTATCCAAGAATTAATTTTTGGGCATAGTTTTCGCATATTTATTGACAGTAAGTGAGAAAGGTTAGGTGCATGGATTTACTGCTTATCAATCCGCATAGTAAACGAGACACTTCCCCCAGTGAACATCTCGGTTTGTTAAGTTTAAAGGCTTTTTCCCAATCCAGGGGTTACGATGTCGATATACTGGACATGTCGATTGAGAAAATAAGTATTTACTTAACAGTTAAAACTGTCCTGGAAAAGAATCCTAAAATTCTGGGTCTGTCGATGTTGGATAGTTCAAAGATGGCCGGTTTTTCGATCATCCGTTCTGTCCGGAAACTGGGGTATAAGGGTAAGATCGTCCTTGGTGGTTATTTCCCTACCTTCTCTGCCGCAGACATTCTCAGAGATTTTCCCGCCGTTGATTATATCGTTCGCGGGGAAGGCGAATTGACCCTGGTTGAACTTTTAGATGTTCTAATCAGGCATCAACCGCTTAAACTGAAAGATATACTGGGATTATCCTACCGGGAAAAGGGCGCAATCATTGAAAATACGGCCCGTCCGCTGATACCCGATTTGGATATTCTGCCGCCGGTCGACCGGAAATATGCCGCCGCACTTCTAAGAGCAAAACAACCGCTCCGGGTATATGCGAC